>JAISOY010000047.1 GCA_031275285.1 Bacteroidales bacterium
TTCATTTCTTCTTTGGTATAATCATTATCCGTAAATACATCAATCTGGGGTATCAGGTTAAATGCCAGTTGGTATTTAAATTTATCAATGGTTACAGCTTCCCCTTTCATGGCTTGTTCAACCTGGGTTTTCAATTCTTCCATAGCTGCCGCACCGGCACCGCTGGCTGCCTGATAAGTGGCCACTCGAACACTCTTTATAGGAGAAAGGTCATGGATCGGCTTGAGTGCTACTACCATAATAATGGTAGAACAATTCGGGTTGGCAATAATATTACGCGGACGATTTTTACAATCGGTCGGATTAACTTCCGGGACAATCAACGGTACATCATTGTCCATGCGGAAAGCACTGGAGTTATCGATCATTACAGCCCCATGACGGGTAATAGCCGGGGCAAATGTACGGGATGTACCGGCACCGGCAGAAGTTAATGCAATATCAATGCCCTTGAAGTCATCATTATCTTTCAGCTCTTTTACCTGGATTTCCTTTCCTTTAAAATTATAACTGGTTCCTGCACTACGGGATGATCCGAATAGTACTAACTCATCAAAAGGAAAATCTCTTTGTTCCAATACTTTCAGGAATTCTTGGCCAACAGCCCCACTGACACCTACAATTGCTAACTTCATTTTACCGGATTAAAAAAATAAATAAACGTTATCGCTCTCGTTTGCAAAACAAGGATACAAAAATATATATTTTCAGGAAATATTCATGATTAAGCACTCAGTGCCCTATATTGTTTTTTTAAGTCACCTTGGTCAAATGGATTACGTTCAGCAAATATGACATATAATTGTTTTATATTACTTATTTAAATATCACTCACAACGGCCCGAATCGACAGTTAGCGAATAAACATTCAGATAGATCAATTGTTGTATTTCTTTAAATGATATATCCAGATCAATGTCGCCATAGGTCATCAGATGTAACGGAACAGGGTACTGTCCCGGAGAATAGGCCGGCTGTATGTAATTTATATTCCAATGCCTGAATCCAAGCCGTTCGTAGAAAGCGATCCGCCGGACGGAAATTTCATTATTAGGTCTTTCCACTTCAAGGACTACAGGCATTTTCTGCTGATCCAGCCAGGACCTCAATACAGATTGCCCGATACCTATCCCCCTGAAATCCTCGGAAACAGCAATATGTTCCACAAACATTATTTTGCCCAAATCCCAGGTAGAAAAAAGACCTGCCGTTTTGTCATCTTTTATGATGGCATAAAAGGTAAAATAAGGTGTAGTCTTCAACAATTCGGTCATTGCGTCGAAATCCCTCCGTTCATCAGGGGGGAATGAATAATCGTATATTTTTTTTAGCTGGGGTAAGATCGCATGATCTTCAGGAGATACCTTTTGCAATAAAGGGTTCATTTTTATAATTGCTATAATGTTTATAATAAGCCTAATTCGAGCAATGCCTCCTCTGATATCATGTCTTTTGTCCATGGCGGATCAAAAACCAGGTCGACGGTGGCGCTTTTCACCCCTTCAATTGCTTCAACAGTTTCTTTTACCTGCAAAAGAATATCATCCGCAATCGGACAGTTGGGGGCTGTCAATGTCATTGTAATGGTCACGTCATTATTTTCGCCTACATGAATATCATAGATCAATCCCAAATCATATATGTTAACGGGTATTTCAGGATCATAAACTTCCTTCAATGCCGCTACGATACGGGTTTCCATTTGCAGCAACCCGTCATTATTGATTTCTTTATCCATTTTTACGATGCTCTTTGGTTTATGCTATCAAAAGCCAAAGCGTATAATTTCATTTGTTTGACCATGGATAAAAGTCCGTTAGAGCGGGTAGGAGAAAGATTTTGCTTTAATCCGATCTTGTCTATGAAATATAGATCGGCATTGACGATATCCTTCGGCTTTTGCCCTGATAATACACGTATCAGGAGGGAAATAATCCCTTTTGTGATGATCGCGTCGGTTTCAGCCTTGTAGATCACTACTTCCCCTTGCATTTCAGCCATCAACCAAACCCTCGACTGGCATCCGTTGATCAGATATTCGTTGGTCTTGTATTTCGGATCAAGCGGTTCCAGGTCTTTACTGAGCTCTATCAGGTATTCATATTTATCCAACCAGTCATCAAAAATCTCAAACTCCTTGATGATAGCGTCTTGTATATCATTAATCGATTCCATCAGTTCTTTTATTTAAGTACAAAAATACAAAAGAACTTTTGATAATATATGATGCAATTATTGTACCATGTACAGATGGAAATAAATCATTCAAACAGTTGTCATGTAAAAAGGAATTGCAACGATAAAAATATGATCGGACAAAATGATATATTTGCCGTTGTTATTTAGAAATCATACAATAGTATGGATATTTTGACGCACATTGTTACCGGGGCGGCTGTAGGAACTGTTATTGCTGCCTTTAGGCCTAAATTCAACTCTGTTGGGCATATCATTCTTTCAGGGGCTGTAGGTGGAGCTTTTCCGGATATTGATGCAATCAGCCTGTGGAGCAAATTTGATATCACCATTGGGAAATTTTTAGGATTAGTCCATAGTGGAAAAGAAATCTATTTCGGCAAATTCTGGTATTCTCATCATGGTTTTTTTCATTCCCTGGTTGCTGCTGTCATTGCCGGGTTTCTGATTGGTTGTTTTATCTATGTTTACCGCCGGTTAATGATGCGGCAGGAAAAATCTTTCCCTGTTTTTTTTAAGAACCATATTCCGGTTTTCCTTGCATTTATACTGGGTGCGGTTGCTCATGCGTTTGAAGATATGTTGACTCCTGCCTCTGTGTGGGGAGGAGTCCGTTTCCTGTGGCCTCTTGATGAATATACCGGTGGTTGGGGAAAGATATGGTGGTGGAACAATTATGATATTTTTTTGGTGGTGTTCTTTTCCTGGTTACTGGGTACATGGCTGATATATTCATCAAGGTTTGCCCGTTTCCGGATATATATCATTATGGCGATGATAGTATTGTCGTGTTCGGGTATTTACCATCAGGTAAATACCCGGAAAACGGATTATGCATATACCGGACATACCATGAATTATGCACGTCTGGAAGAGAAATCGAAATCTGAACAGCAACGCATCCTGGGAAAGAAGATATATCGGCTGATGGCCCGTTTCGATAATTTTTTGCCGTTTAATTTTTGAAAAGTCTTTATTATAGCCATGCAGCCAGCCATTGTTTTTCTATTTTCTTGATAACTTTCATCCGGTCATAGGAAAAATCATTATACATAGCGCAAACATACTGGTATAAGAGCCAACTCTTTTCAAATAAGTTCTTTTTAGCTGGAATCCCGGAATGCATCATCCCGTCGTGGTATAATAGTAAAGCGAGCATTTCCGCCTTACGTAAATCTTCCGGTTCATCTGAAAAATATGAAAGGACATCACATTTTCCTGAAGAAAGAAAAAAGGCACGCTCCTTTTCTATATACCAATCGTACATGGCATCAAATTCGTACTCAGGTATCTCTTCCTTCTGTAACTGTTTCCTGTTCATCAGCGATTCCAACGCACTTTTAAAAAAACCGATATCCCTTGTTGTAATACTATTTTCACACATAAGCAATATTTTTAGTTCATCATTTTAATCTGCCACTTTTTTGCTGATTACTCTCTCATTACAAATTAAGCCCATCCTGATGCAAAAAAATACACAACAACTGCAAATCATCATTAAATAATGTAAACAAATGTAAACAAATGTAAACGTCGCTTGTTCTAGAGAAACAAATAGCTACATTTGCAGTGCATGTAGAAAAAACCTATAGAGAACGATGAATAAAGAAATCAGTGTTTTACTGGCGGAAGATGATCCGGATCTTCTGTTTTTGCTTAAGGACCAGCTGATTGAGGATGGGTTTATCATACATGCCGCAGACAATGGTTTGGATGCTTACCGGTTATTTCTGGAAACACGGCCTGATATCGTGATCTTAGATGTCGATATGCCCGGGATCAACGGGATCCAGTTATGCATGCAGATCAGGAAAATGGATGCGCAAACCCCGATCATATTTACCTCTGGATTATCCAATACATCTGATGTAAGGACCGGATTTGATGCAGGAGCCAATGACTATTTAAAAAAGCCGTATGATATTGATGAACTGGTGATCCGGATCAAACATTTGCTAAATCCCTATAAAAAGGCAGATAATTCGGAAGATACCATTTTTAGAATCGGAAAGTTTGATTTTGACAGTGAGTTACATTCGCTTTCGTCAGGAACTAACGTACAAGGTTTATCATATACAGAGAATTCCTTGTTGAAGTTATTGGCTGAAAATGTGGGAAAAATCGTTACCCGGGAAATGATGATCGATCATGTGTGGGAAACCAGTCCGGCCATTGAGTCCCGCTCGATGGATGTATATATATCACGGCTAAGGAGATATCTGTCCGATGATCAGCATATCACGATCATAAATTGCTATGGTAAGGGCTACCGGCTGGTAGTAAGGTAGTTCATCTGTCCCTGCACAAATCCAGCAATCCGTTGATGATGGTCAACGGGTGGGATGGATTTCCGGGAATATATAAATCTATGAAGTATTGATCGATAAAAGAGCGGTCTATTGCAGGACCGTTGGTAAATATTCCTCCGCTCAATGCATCTACACCGGCCAGTATGATAACTTTCGGGTCAGGAACAGCATCATAACATATCCTGAGGGCATCAGCCATATTCCGGCTGATGGGTCCTGTAATGACAATTCCGTCGGCATGACGGGGTGAAGCAACGAATTCTATCCCGAAACGGCCCATATCGAAATTGACATTGGAACAAGCGTTCAGTTCCAATTCCGTACTGTTGTCCCCACCGGCTGATACCTGCCTTAGTTTGAATGATTTCTTAAATAAGTTTCTGATTTCCGGGCGGACACTTTTCCTGTCAACGGTAATAGGAAGATCAGTACCTTCGGTAACGACAAGCCGGGAAGGGATATTGGACGCCAACCGGTAATCATTGGTAAACCTGATTTTTTCGGGAAAGGAACGGGCACACAAACCGCAAAAGTTACATTTGGCCAGGTCGATCCTTACCGGGGCAACATCCAACGCTTTCATCGGACAAAAATCCTTTAACAGCGCTTCGTCTATATCTTTTCCGGAAATGACAGGCCGGCCCCTGAAATTTTGGTGTAGATGTACCTCTTCAATATTCGGGATGTACTGTTTACCCTGCCGTTTTAATATTTTTAACTGCTCAAGCATTTGACTGTGCTTTTTTCTGTTGCATCTGCACAATAGCTTTATTGATCCTTTTTATCAGCGCCGGTCCCTGGTAAATAAATCCGGAATAGATCTGGAGCAGGGTGGCTCCCGCCATGATATGGTTGATGGCGTCTTCCTCCGACATGATCCCTCCCACGCCGATAATCGGGAGTTTTCCTTTCGTTCGCTGCCGGATATAGTTGATGGTTTCGAGCGCTTTCCAAGTGAGCGGTTTACCGCTTAGACCTCCCCATCCCAGGCGTTCCACCTGTTCTTTATCCATAGTAAGTCCGGAACGTTGTGTGGTGGTGTTAACGGCAACGATACCATCAACATTCATCTTTTCCACGAGATCCAATACTTCGTCTAAATGAACAAAACTCAGGTCCGGTGATATTTTTAACAGGACAGGTTTACGTTGTTCCTGTTTATCACGTTCTTCCATAATCACAGACAATATTCCCGTTAATGACTCCGTACTTTGAAGCGCACTCAGGTTGACCACATTCGGACAACTGACATTAATGGTAAAATAGTCAACATATGGATATAATTGCCGGAAACAATACAAATAATCAGCCGGGGCTTCCTCATTTGGGGTATTGGTATTCTTACCGATATTTCCACCGATAATGATATCCGGCCGTGAAGATTTCAATCGTTCGACGGCAGCATCTACTCCTTTATTATTGAATCCCATCCGGTTGATCAGTGCTCCGTCCTGGACAATCCTGAACAGGCGCGGCTTAGGATTTCCGGGTTGCCCCTTAGGAGTTACCGTACCGATTTCGATAAAAGAAAATCCTAAGGTAGAGAAGGATTTATACAGTTTTGCATCTTTATCAAATCCGGCAGCCAGGCCAACAGGATTAGAAAATTTAAGTCCGCAGAATTCGCGTTCCAGGGAAGGATGCTTGTAGTTGAACATGCTCCGGATGATGGCCCGTACCGGAGGTATGGAATAGGCAAAACGCATCAGTCCTGAGACAAACGTGTGCATAGATTCAGGTGAAAATGCGAAAAACAGGGGCCGAAATATACGATACATGGTTCGCTAAAATTTCCAGATAATCAGGACAAAAGTAATCACAAAATAGGACAATCCGGGATCATGCCCCCAGCAATTGTTTCACTTTTACGGAAATGGCTTTTCCATCTGCCTTTCCCGACAATTCTTTGGTCGCGATCCCCATCACTTTTCCCATATGGGAAGGTTCTGTTGCACCTACCCGTTGGATGATTGATTTCAACGATTTTTCCAATTCTTCATCACTCATTTGCTCCGGAAGATATTGTTCGATAACAGACGCTTCGAGCAATTCTTTTTCTGCCAGGTCGGGGCGGGATTGCTGCTGGTATATTTCAGCAGTTTCCTTACGTTGTTTTACTAGTTTTTGTATGATCTTTAATTCCGCATCGGAAGAAAGTTCCCCGTTGGCTCCGGACTCGGTGCGTGCCAGAAGAAAAGCTGTTTTGACAGCCCTGAGCGCCTCCAGTTTATCTTTTTCCTTAGCAAGCATTGCTTTTTTGATGTCTTCACTTACAGTATCAAACAGACTCATATACGCGTGTTTAAATGGTTTAATTCAACATTGGTTCATTTAGTGACCAACAAGATTATTATCTTTGACACTAAATTCATGCCAAAGTTAATCATGAAATATCAATTAAACTGGAATTCTCTTCTTTCGGCAAAGCGACTGGGTAGTGCCAGCCTCGTTCCCAAAAACATGGCCAGGTCGCAATTTCAACGGGACTACGACCGGATTATTTTTTCTTCGCCCTTTCGCCGTCTTCAGAATAAAACGCAGGTATTTCCCTTACCGGGAAGTGTATTCGTCCATAACCGGTTGACCCATAGTCTGGAAGTAGCTAGTGTGGGGCGATCATTGGGGAACATGTTGGCTATTGAACTGGAAAAGCGTCCCGAGTTGTCGGGGAATGATTTCTTTTCGGTGTTCGGCCCCATTGTTTCTGCCGCCTGCCTGGCACATGATATGGGAAATCCGCCCTTCGGCCATTCCGGCGAAAAAGCAATTTCAAGATATTTTCTGGAGGGAAACGGAAAATCAATACAGGGAATGGTTGATGAGGTACAATGGAACGATCTGACTCATTTTGAAGGAAATGCCAATGCTTTCCGGGTGCTCACGCACCAGTTCAATGGCCGGAGAAACGGGGGATTTGCGCTGACTTATGCCACTTTGGCAAGCCTGGTAAAATACCCGTATGGATCCGAAGCAATGCCTGAGAAAAAGAATAAGTACGGTTTTTTTTCATCAGAGAAAGATACGTTTGAGGATATTGCGCGGGAACAGGGGATCATACAAATTTCGGATGCTCCGGTACGATACTGCCGTCATCCTTTGGTATACCTTGTTGAGGCAGCCGACGATATTACATACCAGATCATGGACGTGGAAGATGCACATAAACTGAAAATATTGTCCACATCCGAGACCAGGGATGTTTTAATGGCATTCTGGGATCCGGCTTCTGAGGATGGTAAGTCTTTTATTTCGAACTCGAAACATGTTTTTTCTACGGTTACCGACCCTAATGAACAGATCTCTTATTTAAGGGCTTTGTTGATCAATAAACTGGTGAGTGAATGTGTCGCTGTATTCATGAGTCATTATTCCGGAATTATGAATGGGGTATACCACCAATCACTGATCGATTCGCTGGAGGGAATATCGGCGGAAGGAATGAAACATTGCAGGAAATTATCGGTAGAACGTATCTATAATCATTCTTCGGTAATTGAAGTGGAACTTGCCGGATACCGTATTTTGGGAGCATTGATGGATGAATTTGTAGACGCAGTGCTTCATCCGCAGTCGCATTACGCCCGGAAATTATTGGCGTTGCTTCCCGGACAATTCAGAAGCACTCCTGATGCTTCAGCATATACCCGGATACAATCTGTGCTTGATTTTATATCGGGAATGACGGACCTTTATGCATTGGAACTATACCGGACCATTCACGGTATACAGATCAGTTATCAGTAATATCTATTGAAGTTTTTCAAACCGGTAGCCTTTTCCGGAAAATACCATCAATGTCTGTTCCAGGGCATACAACATATTGGCAGCTGCTTTAGCTGAATCATGGAATACTATAATAGACCCTTTTCCGGCATGATTGGAAATATGTCCGAAACAGGTTTGCGGATCCGTATTCCGGTCGAAATCCATACACATCACATCCCATATGATGATGCGGAATTTTTTACGTAAATACAGGTATTGGCGGAATTTCAGTTTTCCGTAAGGGGGCCTGAACAATTTACTCCGGACATATTCCCCTGTCTTTTCGACATCAGACAAATATTTTCCGGTAGATGTTTTCCATCCTGATATATGTTGATAGGTATGATTGCCCACAGAGTGTCCGCTGTCTTTTATTTTCCGGTACAGATCCGGGTGAAGTTTTACATGTTTGCCGCAAACGAAAAAAGTAGCTTCGGCCTTGTATTGCTGTAATAAGTCCAGCACTTTGTCTGTAATACCGGGTGTAGGACCGTCGTCAAAGGTAAGG
>JAISOY010000048.1 GCA_031275285.1 Bacteroidales bacterium
AGTCAGGCTTATGTGGTGCGTGGTTTGGGTTTGCTGGAAAGTGTGGAAGATATTGAAAATATCCTGGTCGAAGTAAAAGGCGGGACACCGATCCGCATAAAACATGTGGCGAGTGTCAGTGTTTCTTCCAAGCCGCGTCTGGGGCAGGTCGGACTGGATGATGAGGATGATGTGGTACAAGGGATCGTGATCATGTTGCGAGGGCAGAATCCCGGTGAAGTCATCACTCACCTTAAAACAAAAATCGATGAACTCAATGAACGCATCCTTCCCGAAAACATTCGTGTCGAAGCTTTCCTCGACCGGACGACATTAGTAGATGCCACGGTAAACACAGTTATTAAGAACCTGCTGGAAGGAATTATCCTGGTATCCATTGTGGTATTTATCTTCCTGTTCAACTGGCGGACCACATTGATTGTAGCATCCGTTATTCCATTGTCTTTCCTGTTTGCCATCATTATGCTACGTATACAGGGCCTTCCTGCGAACCTGATTTCAATGGGGGCACTCGATTTCGGATTGTTACTCGAAGGGACTTTGGTAATCGTAGAGGTTATTTTTGTAGAAATGGAAAAACGCTCGAAGCAATTGGGTGATAAATTCTGTAAGGTATCTAAAAGCGGATTTATCAAGAAAAGCGCGGGCAGCGTAGCCTCCCATATCTTTTTTGCACAAATTATTTTAGTGGTGGCTTTATTCCCTATTTTCTCCTTCCAGAAAGTAGAAGGAAAAATGTTCTCTCCATTAGCTTTTACACTAGGATATGCCTTATTGGGATCGTTGATACTCTCTCTAACATATGTTCCGGTAATGTGTAAGGTATTATTGACCCGTCCGGTCAGGGAAAAAACGAACATCATCAGTTGTTCCCTGACAAAATGGGTACAGAAGATATACCAGTTCAGTTCACATTACCGGAAAGAAACTATCCTGGCTTTTTGTATTCTGCTGGCAATTTGTGTTGTACGTTTTGGTTTTTGGGGCACGGAGTTTATCCCGAGTATGAATGAAGGGGCTATTTATATCCGTGCCACATTACCCAACAGTGTCAATCTCGATGAGTCGGTACGTATTACTAAGGAAATGAAAGCCAAGCTACGCCAATTTGATGAAGTTCAGTTTATCCTTTCTCAGACTGGAAGACCAAACGATGGTACGGATGCTACCGGCTTTTTCAATATTGAGTTCCATACCCAGTTGAAGCCGGAAAAAGAATGGACAAGAAAGATGAAAAAAGACGACCTGATCGTACAGATGCAGGACTCCCTGAATATCTATCCGGGAATGATCCTGGCTTTCAGTCAGCCTATCCAGGATAATGTCGAGGAATATGTGGCAGGTGTGAAAAGTGCGTTGGTCATTAAGATCTTCGGACATGACCTGCATCAACTGGAAGATCTTGCTGACCGGACAGCAGCGGCTATCAGTGATGTGAGTGGGGTGGCAGATGTGAATGTGTTCCGTAGCGTCGGGCTTCCCGAGCTACAAATTAAGCTGGAAGAATCCAGGATGGCCAACTATGCCGTTTCTATGGCCGATGCACAGGCCGTGGTGGAAATGGCAATCGGTGGAAAAGCGGCTACTCAGTTTTATGAGGGAGAACGTACCTTTGACGTCAATATCCGTTTCCAGAAAGAATACCGCGATAATGAAGATAAGATCGGAAATATCCTGATACCGACCATGGATGGAAAGCATGTTCCCCTGAAGGAAATTGCAGATATCGGGTTTATTACCGGACCTACCTTTATATATCGTGACGGTAGCAGCCGTTATGTCGGGGTCGGGTTCAGCATCCGCGACCGTGACCTGGGCTCTACCATTGCGGAAGCGCAAAAGATCGTTGATGAACAGGTTACCCTGCTTCCGGAGAACAAAATGGTCTGGGCCGGGGAGTTTGAGAGTCAGCAGCGTGCCACCCAGAGGCTGATGGTCATTATACCGGCCGTCTTGTTGCTCATCCTGTTCCTGCTTTACATGAATTTCGGCACGGTGAAAGATACGCTGATTGCCGCCAGTGCTATTCCTTATGCATTTATTGGTGGCTTTATCTCCCTGTGGGTGACCGGAACCGTATTCGGTATCTCGGCAGGGATAGGATTCATCATTCTTTTTGGTATTACGGCTATCAACAGTATCCTGCTGATCGTTCTCATGAAAAGCCGGATGATCCAGACCCACGATCTGAAAACAGCCATCGACAGTGCGGTCAGTAACCGGCTACGGCCTGTATTGATGATTGCATTGATGGGATCTATGGGACTTCTTCCTGCAGCATTATCGTCGGGGATGGGCTCGGAAATACAAAAACCATTGGCCATCATGATCGTAGGGGGCATTCTGATCTGTATGATATTGTCGTTTACTGTATTACCGCAGGTTTTTTATTATGCTTACCGGAAGGATAAAAGATTGGATATCAACAAAGAATAATCGGCAATAATGTTTTAAGTTTGGAAGTTTATAAAGTAAGAAAGTTTATAAAGTTTATAAAGTTTGAAAGTAAGAAATATGAGTTTATAGTTCATAATTTTCCATTACTCGCTGACGCTCATGAGAACGACTATCGCCTAAGTTCTCCATTTTCAATTCTCCATTCTCCATTCTTTAAAACCTTGCCCAGTTTAGAAAATTAGATTATTTTTATGTTCTGATTAATCAGGATAATAATGGAATTATTACTGATAGAAGATAACCGGAAAATTAGTGAATTCATCGTCAAAGGACTGGAAGAAAGCGGATTTTCAGTAACATTGGCTGAAAATGGCATTGATGCCCGTTCGATGATTGCCGGACATGAATGGAGTATTATCTTATTGGATATCATGCTTCCGGACATTGACGGTATTGAATTACTGCAGTATATCCGCTATAAAAAAATACAGACGCCGGTACTGGTGATCAGTGCTTTAGGCGAAACCGACGATAAGGTGAAAGCACTGGACTACGGAGCAGATGACTATTTATCCAAACCTTTCCATTTCAAGGAACTGGTAGCCAGGATCAATGCATTGACGAGAAGAGCAGGAATGAAATACGATACTTCCCATGAAATACTTCAATGCGACGACTTGATGTTATATGTGGATGAACACCGGATCATGCGGGGAGATCAGGAAATCAAACTGACCATACAGGAATTCAAATTACTGAAGCTGTTGATGGAACATCCCAATAAAGTTTTGACAAGGACACAGATTCTCAATAGTGTATGGGGCATCCATCATGATACCAGTACCAATGTGGTGGATGTGTATATATCCTATCTACGTTCAAAAATAGATGCCGACAGGCAGGACAAGCTGATAGAGACCATCAAGGGAAGGGGATACATGATACGGACACACGGATAACACATATTGTACCAAATGAAAATACAAACCCGCCTGGTATTGCTTAGTTCTCTTCTGTGGGGAGTCGTTTTCATTATTGTTGGTGTACTGATTTATGGCGTATACCGGAAAAGTGTAGAAAATTCGATGTACCAGAATTTGGAAAAAACCGCCCGGATTACTGCCCTGTTTTTCTTTGAAGAGGACGAACTGAATGAGGATGAATTTGCCAAAGTCAGAAAACAGTATGAAGAAGTATTGTCCGACTATATTATCTATGATAATGACAACATCATCACGCATGGCGATGGTATGTTTTCCATCCCGGTCAAACTTCTTGATGGTATCCGTTCGAAAGGAAAAATGGCTTTCCTGATGAACGGTTTTTTGTGTTATGGCATCTATTATGAAGATAATCAGGGTAATTTTGTCGTGATCACGAAAGAGAAACAGGAACAGCTGAATAACCTGATCCGTCCATTGGTATGGATCTTATTGTCCGCCTTTATCATCGGTATGCTGGCTACATTGATCCTTAACAGATGGCTGGCACGTGCGGCTTATTACCCTATCAGGAAAATAATCAGGCAGGTGAAAAACATATCTACCGACGATCTGACTGTACAGCTCGCCATCCCGGATACCAAAGATGAACTGCAGCTATTGACAAGGACTTTCAATGAATTGCTGGAGAAAATTTCCGATACTTTCGTTATTCAGAAGAATTTTGTCAGTTATATTTCCCACGAATTCAAAACGCCTTTGGCTTCTATACTGGGAAATCTGGAAGTGTTTTCCATCCGTGACCGTACTCCGGAAGAATATCACCATTTGGTGGGAAACCTGATCGATGAGATACATCAGTTGGAAGGGATTTTAGACACATTGCTGGAAGTTTCCGGCCTGCGTAAAGATGTTGAAATTACTGATTCCCTCAGGGTGGATGAACTGATCTGGGAGATCATTGATCAGCTTTCGGCGAGGTATTCCGGCCTGAAAACGAATGTGCAGATGGAAATTCCTCCTGAGGATGAATCTATCCTGTATCTGAAAAAGAATAAAATACAACTGTTTATGGCATTGCTTAACCTGATCGAGAATGCCGTTAAATTTTCGAAAGGAAAAACTGTGGATATCCGTCTTTATAAAGAGAAAGGTAAGTTGCTACTGTCTATTACCGATAAGGGTATAGGAATTCCCAAAGAACAATTAAGCAGTATCAACAGGCCGTTTTACCGGGCAGAAAACAGTAACCAGGTACAGGGCAGCGGTATTGGATTATCCATTGCCTTACGGATACTTGAAAAGAATCATATCCCATATTCCATTGATTCGAAAGAAAATATCGGGACAAAAGTGATATTGATACTTCAATATATATAAGATTTCCGGAAAAGAATAATTTCGGTTACATTTGCGATATAAACCTATCAAACTATTCATCAATTACGGAATGGCCATATTCTTTATTGAAACACCTATGATAATAAACCGGGTTTTCCGGATTCGGCAAAATCAATAACGAGCATGGGTATTCTATCTAATCTTTATACAAATGAGAAATAATCGTCGGGAGTTTATCAAAAAATCTTTGGTTGGGGGACTTATACTCAGTACCACCGGAAGTCTGATCGGCAATACCCTGGGAGGTCACTCCGTTACGGAATTATCAAAAGATAAGAAACGGAAAAGAAGAGGTAAATCAGTAATGGGATTGCGTTGCGACCCCATCTCAGAAGTACGTGTTGCGGTGATTGGTCTGGGAAGAGGCGGCGGTGCCGTTTACCGGATGGCACGTATTGACGGCGCAAAAATTGCCGTGATCTGCGACCTGAACGAAAACAGGATCAAAAGTACGCAGGATCACCTGAAAAATGCAGGAAGGCCGGAAGCACTGGCTTTTTCGGGAGAAGAAGACTGGAAAAAAATATGTGAGCGTGATGATATCGACCTCATATACAATGCAACACCATGGGAATTACATGTCCCTATTGCCCTGTATGCCATGAAACACGGGAAGCATGTGGCCATTGAGGTACCTGCAGCCCTGACGGTAGATGATTGCTGGGCGCTGGTAGATACTGCCGAAGAAACCCAAAGACATTGTATGATGCTGGAGAACTGCTGTTATGATTTTTTTGAACTGACTACATTAAATATGGTACGGAAAGGGGTTTTCGGCGAAATATACCATGGGGAATGTGCTTATATTCACGATTTACGATCGGGCAAACACAATAAAAACGGATACCACAAAATGTGGCGCCTGGAATACAGTAAAAAACATACCGGAGATCCTTATCCGACGCATGGTTTGGGTCCGGTAGCACAGATTATGGGTATCAATCGTGGTGACAGGCTCGATTACCTTACCTCCATGTCCACCAATCAATACGGATTGACATTGTATGCGGAGAACACTTTCGGGAAAGATTCCCCTGAAGCAAAAGCAACCTATAAGCTGGGAGACATGAATACCTCCCTGATCCGGACAGTGAATGGTAAAACTATCATGGTACAGCATGACACGACCAGCCCCAGGCCATATGACCGTATACATAAGATCAGTGGAACCAAAGGTTATGCAGTGAAATATCCTGAAGAAAAAATTGCGCTTGAACCCAATGCCCACGATTTCCTGAAACCGGAGGAATTCAAAGCCATTATGGAGAAATATGAACATCCGCTGTCCAAGTATATCGGAGAAAAAGCCAAATCAGTCGGAGGACATGGCGGGATGGACTATATGATGGACTGGCGGCTGATCTATTGCTTACGCAACGGGTTACCCTTGGATCAGGATGTCTATGATGCTGCAACATGGTCCTGTATCGTGGAACTGAGCGAACGTTCCGTTTTGAACAGGAGTAATGCTGTGGATATTCCCGATTTCACCTACGGGGACTGGAAGAGTGCCCAACCCTGGCCGGTAATTGATATGGAAACGGTTTTTTCTTGATCCGGATTACTGGTTCAATGAAAAGCTTCGTTTTATTTTTATCTGTTAGATAGGTTGGTTCGCTATGTGGGATGAACGTTTATTTCCGAATAATGATTTCGTTTTGAACAGATCATAGCTTACCGTGATGGATCCCCGCATGTGAAGCATGCTGTAATCGAAATAATTGCTGGAAGATTTGAATATATCTTTCAGTCCCATAGAAAAGCGGAGTGTCAACGCGAACCGGTCGAATATCCGTCGTTCATATCCCAGCAAATAACCCCAATCCCAGTTGGTAAGGAATGACGTAAATTCCATTTTAATGGTGGACATATCCGTAATTTCGGCCATATCGGGAACAGGACCGGAAAATCCTTTCTGAGGGTCGGCGACAAACTTTCCGGAAAAAATGTAACTGTAATAAAAACCGGCAAATACGATATTTTTTTTGTCTTTGAAGTGATATTTGGCATATAGCGGTACCTCAAGCATGGTAAATTTCATATCCATTGTAGTGGTTCCGGTAAAATACATATTTACATCATCGTCCATCTGGAACTTCTGGTTGGTAACCCGTGCATCGGCTTCCATCTCTATCGTTTTATAATTAAGCTCGGCACCTAATCCCCATTGTTTGATCAAAGAAAATGAAAACTTAGCCCCGATATTGGCATTGATCTGCGGATAGGCGTTGATTTTACCCGGAATGTTCTTTGGTGGAAACGGCACTGCTCCGCCGATATCAGTGCCTACTAATAATCCCAGACGTCCCTGGTAAATAGTATCGTTTTCGGATGCAAAACAGACTATGATTGAAAATAATAAAAATACCGTTACAATAATTTTTATCATATAATTGGAATTATTCAGCTTGTTAATAGATCAATTCAAAATTATCCACCGTCAGTTTACTATCTTTTGCCCCGATGAACAAATGTCCCTCGATACTTGAAGCCATTACCACAACGAAATGGGTTGGCGTATACAAATCGTATTTTGCATTTCTTTCGATGGGTATGGTTATCCTTGACATTTCCGGAGAAGTGGTCATGACCTTTTCCCCGCGAGCCAGTACATGAACACCATCTACGGGTTCGCCGTTATAATTCAGGTCACCGGGACCTTCCCAGTATATCAGTTCTACCCATATCTGTCCCCTGTCTTCCCCGCTCAGGTTATCCAGTACATATTTTGCAGACACTCCGGAACCACTCACTTTACGGGACTTTTGATATAGCGCTCCAGGAACATACTTAGCATCTAAAGCAATGGCTGTAGGACTTGCATCGAATGGTATACCGAACTTGGTCATTTTCCTTGGTTCTTCTAAAGTAATGGTAGACATGTCAAAATATCCCAAAAAGAGTGAACCTGAAGTAATCAGATTTTCCGGAAGTTTAGTTATATCTGTGGTCATCTCTGCCGCAAGACCATTACCGTTGGCAACCGAACGTGTACCCTGTACCATAAAATTATTGGCTGTGCACCATCCCCGCCCTTTTCCGGGGACAGGATCGATATTTTCAAAAAGACCATTATCATTGATCCAGAGTTCAAAGTCACTGTTCGGCAATTGCGCTTTATCCGCTAGCCGGAACTTCCAGGTCGTTAAAGTCCCCGATCCTGAAATAATATTTACATGAGTAATGTCGGTAAGTGAACGGAATTCCATAAAATCTCCATTTTGGAAAGACTCGAAAGTGGCACCATCCGATATATGCAGGTAAGGCTGAATGCGTAAAGGCAACTGATTTTTGTCATCCAGATCGATGAAGACTTCGGCTGTTGTTGTATTAATGGCGATATCATCTTCCGAAAGTGATGAAAGTGATGATTCCATGATCTCGACCCGTTCGATATCAGCTTTGTAAGCGATATTAATGTCTCTTAGTTTTACGCTCCATTCAACCACTACTCCTGAAGCCGAAGTGACGGTAAAATATTGTATGGTGGTCAGATCATTGAATATCAAAGGTTGGGCATCGACTGTTGCGCCTTCTGACAATTTTAGTTTATCAGCATTAGGCGTTACAGTTAAAGGCCAATACTTGGAGCCTGCATCTTGTGTCCTATTAACATTAAAGGTAAGTGCTTTATTGATGTTGTCAATGACCGTTGCCGTATCCAACTTTATAAACATAACAACGGCAGAAGCTGCATTCCGGTATGTGAATGGAAATCTGTAAATATCCGCATCATCGCTCCGCATGACCATCAGTTTCCATCTCCTGTAATATCCGGTACGGCTATCGAGGATAATGAGATCCTTTGTTGTATTAAAATCATCAAAAAATAATGACTCTCCCGGAGTATATCCGATAATCTGGGAATTGGCAAGTACGGCCAATTCCGGGACAAGCTCCAGATTCATGCTTCTGGTTCTTGAAGCAACGTTGAAGATAAGTAATGCCTGTTGTTCACTGATATCTATCCTGGATAAGTCATACCCATCAGTTTTTACAATGGCTTTTTGTTTTCCCGGTGTCAATGATACGGCAGACCGGATATCGGATGTCTCATTTCCCGTTATCTCTTTTGTTTGTCTCAGGAATAATTTCCACTCCTGTACAGCACCATTTTCAGCTTCAATGGTATATTTCAGACCATCGTCGTAATTATTAAAGGAAAAAGCCAGTAATTCCTTATCCAGGGTATTATTTTCGTCTTTGATGTAGGCATGATCTGAAAGTGTGGCAACAGCAGTCATTTCCACCGGGAAGTTTACGCCTGTTGCATATATTTCAACAGTCCTTTTGATCGGATTTATAAATGCATTGGGAGCGACCATGGCATTTTCGGAAGAATGACCTGTTACCACCAGTTTTTTGAAATCGTTCATTTCATCCTGGTCCAGGACCCCTAGTTTAATATAGTAAGACTTTGTCTGGCCGCTTTTTGCAACCAGGTAAAACCGGTTAAACTGAATGTCACCTAGATCGAACTTAATATCGTCAAATGAAGAAAAAGAGGTTCCGGGAACAGCCCGTTCTGTTTCCGGACTTATTTCGGGGCTGGCGCTTATACTCATGGGAAACAGGGATACTCCACGGAGAACAGGGATCTCTATGGTATCTTTGTTGATCACCGGTGTTCCTAATTCTATTTCCGGAGGTGTAACAGAAAGTATGTTAAATGCAGTGAGTTCTGCTTTATCGCTCAGATCCGTTACTTTTGTACATGTGTTGAACAATAATAATATTGATAAAATGCATAGAATATGTTTCATTTTTTAATTTTTTGTTTCGAATAATATAGATATCCAGACCTTATAATAAGGTCCAGTATATTAAAATATACATTTAAAATGTACATAGTCAAGTTATTATGTCTGATAATTGTCTGTGTGCTAAATGATAAATACAATTGATAAAAGTAGGGATAAAAATTCGAAAATCATTAACTTTGCCGGCATTAATTATCCAACCGACAAGAAATGCTGGGAAACCTGAAACATCCGGTTTTTAAATTGATATCAGATATCCTGGAAAAGGATCAGTTATGTGCTTTTGTGATAGGTGGTTATGTTCGTGACCTGTTGATTGGACGTTCATCCAAGGATATTGATATTGTCGTTTTGGGTAATGGAATAGATCTGGCCCGTAAAGTAGCTGCAAGTATTGATCCGTCTTTGCCGGTCAGTATTTTTAAGAATTTCGGGACAGCAATGCTTCGGTATGGAAGTGATGAGATTGAGTTTGTCGGGGCACGCCGTGAGTCATACAGTCGGAATTCACGGAACCCGGTGTGTGAGGATGGATCTCTCGAAGACGATCAGTTACGTCGTGATTTTACGATTAATGCACTGGCTATATCTTTAAACAAGGAAACTTACGGTCAGTTGATCGACCCGTTTAATGGTCAGGAGGATCTGGAAAATAAGATTATACGTACTCCGTCAAATCCGGATACGACTTTCAGTGATGATCCCTTACGTATGATGCGTGCTGTTCGTTTTGCCACCCAACTTGGATATACGATAGAAAAAGACACTTTTGAAGCTATCAAAAGAAATAAAGAAAGGATAAGTATTGTATCCAAGGAACGTATTGCTGATGAATTGCATAAAATTATCCTTTCTCCCCGTCCTTCCATTGGTTTTCTTTTACTGGATAAATCCGGATTACTTGAATTGGTTTTTCCAGCCCTGGCAGCGATGAAAGGAGTAGAGAAAAAAGGTAAATTTGCCCATAAAGACAATTTTTTACATAGTATTCAGGTGTTGGACAACATTACTCAGCATACTGACCAACTGTGGCTTCGATGGGCAGCTTTGATCCATGATATCGGAAAGCCTGCAACAAAACATTTTCAGCCGGATGCGGGATGGACGTTCCATGGACATGAATTTGTCGGTTATAAAATGATTCCCGATCTGTTCCGTTCTATGAAATTGCCCTTGAATGAATCCATGAAATATGTGCAGAAATTGGTATTACTTCATTTACGCCCTATCATATTGGCTGAAGATATTGTTACCGATTCTGCGGTGAGGCGCTTGTTGTTTGAGGCCGGTGATGATATTGATGATCTGATGATGCTCTGTGAGGCAGACATTACATCTAAAAATGAACACAAAGTGGAACGTTACCGGCAGAATTTCGAACTGGTACGTCATAAACTACATGAAATAGAAGAAAAGGATGCTATCCGTAATTTCCAGCCTCCTGTATCGGGAAGCGAAATCATTGAAACATTCGGTCTGTCTCCGGGCAGGGAGATAGGTGTGATCAAGAATGCCATTAAGGATGCTATCCTGGATGGGATTATTCCCAATGAATATGGAGCAGCCAGAACATTCATGATAGAAAAAGCAGCTGAATTAGGATTGAAACCTGTGTCCAACTCATAAACTTGCATTATCATATGGAATATTATGAATTACATCAGAAATTAAAGGAAAAAGTCAATTATGATGATTTTGTAAAAATAGATGACCTGACGGATTTATATAATTTTGATTTTGAGTCGCTTTCGTGTCGGATATTACCTTGTGAGGGAAGATATCAATGTGAAAAACATAACTTTGATTGTCATTTACCCTATGAGTTTGAAAATAGTATTGCTAATCAAAGTAATACATTGAATATCGCGGATGCGCATATCACAGAGAACCATCAATTTCGTTATCATGTTTTTCATCCTTCGGGTTCGGGAAAATCCAGGGAAGTGGTTCTGATGTTCCATGGTTTCAATGAGAAACATTGGGCCAAATATCTTCCATGGGCCAAACGGTTGAGCGAAAATACCGGAAAAACGATCATTCTTTTTCCGATCGCATTCCACATGAACCGCGCTCCTCAGGATTGGAGCGATCGGAGAAAAATGTTTGCCATATCGGAGTTGCGGCGCAAACAGTTTCCTCAAATCGTCAATTCCACCTTATCCAATGTAGCCATCAGTATGAGGCTGCATGCCCGTCCGCAAAGGTTTTTCTGGTCCGGACTGCAATCTTATTATGATGTTATCCAGTTGGTAAAAGAAATAAAATCAGGAAAGCATCCCTTAGTTGAAGCCAATGCCAGTATTGATTTTTTTGCCTATTCCATAGGCTGCCTTTTGGCTGAGATATTGATGATGACCAACGAAAACGATTATTTTGAGCATTCAAAGTTATTTATGTTTTGTGGGGGGCCGGTTTTTAACCGGTTATCACCGGTTTCCAAATTTATCCTTGACAGTGAGGCCAATGTTGCCCTGTATTCTTTTGTAGTAGAACATCTCGAAAATCATTTAAAAAATGACCCGCACCTGCAACATTATCTCAGTGAAGCACATCCTGAAGGCATCTACTTCCGGAGTATGTTGAATTATGGAAATATGCTTAAATTCAGGGAAGAAGCTCTTCGGCGTATCGGGGAGCGGGTTATGTCCGTAGCTTTGGAAAATGATACGGTCATTCCGCCTTATGAAGTGATCAATACTTTACAGGGAGTAGCCCGTAATATTCCCGCTAAAGTGGAAATTATAAATTTTCCGTATGAATACAAGCATGAAGATCCTTTCCCCAGTATTACGTCAATTGCCCCGGAAGTGACCAGGCAGTTCTACCGCGTATTTGAAATGGCGGGACGATTTCTTCAATGATTTATAGTTCCATTTCGTCGGCAAAGCTATAATACCGGTTGTCGGAAATGATGATATGGTCAAGTAAGGCAATATCCAATAATGCCCCACCTTCTTTTATCTTTTTGGTGATCGACCGGTCCTGTTCACTGGGAGTGAGGTTTCCTGAAGGATGATTGTGACATATGATGATGGATGAGGCAAGCCGTTCGATGGCTTTTTTCATGATCAAACGAACATCCACGGAAACATCCGACAGACCGCCCGAACTCAACTGTTGCATATCGATGATCCGGTTGGAACGGTTCAGGAAAAGTAACCAGAACGCTTCATGTGGTAAATCACTCAATATCGGGTGAAACAACAGGAAAGTATCTTTGCTGCTTTTGATTTGCTTTTTTTCGACAATACCACTGCTTCCCCGCCTTTTCCCCAATTCCATGGCAGCAACGATGCTGATGGCCTTGGCTTCACCCACGCCTTTGTTTTTCCGGAGGTCGGATATGGTAAGCTTACCCAGCTCAGATAGACTGTTTCCCGATTGTAATAATATCTTTTTTGCCAGTTCGACCGCATTTTCATCCCGGGATCCGGAACCGATGATAATGGCCAATAACTCTGCATTACTTAAACTGATCACACCTTTTTGCATGAGTTTTTCGCGCGGCCGGTCGTCTTCAGACCAATCTTTGATTGTAAATGAATTTCCCATATAGTATTAAGTTGTAAAAAAAGAAAAAGCCCTCCGTTTGAGGAAGGGCAAATGTATCATCAGCAAATAACCGGCTTACGCCAATGTATTGATATAATTAGCCAACTTTGATTTTAAGTTGGAAGCTTTGTTTTTATGAATTACACTTTTCTTTGCTAATTTATCCAACATAGCGGAAACAGCAGGATACTGTTCCATTGCAGATGCTTTTTCAGTTGTTTGACGCAACTTTTTAATAGCATTGCGGGTAGTCCTTGCGTAATATTTATTTTCCAATCTACGTTTCTCGCTTTGCCTTATCCTTTTGATGGATGATTTATGATTTGCCATACTTCAATTAAAAATTATACCATTTTTTGAGGGCACAAAGATAGAATAATATTTCATATGCAACAAGTTTTTTGAATAATTTTACCACTTATGCTATATTTTTCAACAAAGATCATTCTCTGGTTTTTAGCAGGACTACATTCGTATATCAATCTTTGGCTAACTTATAGATTTTCAAAATGGAAGGGTGGGGTAGTGTGCCGTTTCTTCTGGCATCCCTGTTGGCAGGTAAAGTTTCCCAACGTAATAAATAAAATTCTTTATTGTTGGATGACCTGCCGCTATCGAATGTTTTCCTGACAGACATTTCCGGATAATCAGATGTTATCATATCCAGTTCATCCGGATACCTGCGTGTATATGGACGACTACCTACCGGATCCATGGTTCTTCCATCCAGTAGTATCTCGCCACTTCCGGCATCTACTCTGTGATAACCGAAGGCGACCTGTCCATTGGGAAGAGATTTGGGCCGGTCGACACTTAATTGGCTGAATACAGATCCGTTACCCTGAAATACCCAGTGGAAATCCCAGTTGGTGACCTGTTTTTTGAGCCATTTTCCATTCTCATAACGGGCAATAAATAGTTGCGTATTCAGGTGCTGATCGTATTTATGATAACCAATAAGTACTTTTCCGGACGGGTCGAAACCCAACTTAATACCCGGATTGAACAATCCGCCGCCAGGGGGCGTATCATCTACATATAGGGATGATTCTTCTATGGTGATCGGAAGAGTTACTTTTTCTCCGGCGATATTTTCCCAATTAGAGAGATCTTTGCTCCGCGCATATGATAAGGTATGATTGGTGGCGCAGTCCGGTGTTTCCCTCCAGACCCAGATCATATGGTAATAGTTGTCCGGTCCCGGAACCGGTCCGTCCATATAGGCATTTCTTTTTCCTTTACCATCAATCAATGGCTCATTCAAATAGCGCTCCCATACTTGTTTTTTTGCATCCCATACATTATATATTTCATATCCGTTTCCGCTTCCTCCATGTCGATAATGGAAAATAAATGCTCCATCCGGACCATTCATAAAAACAGGGTAGGTCATTCTGTCTTCTTCTGTACCGACCATTTTGGGTATACGGGTCAAGGAATGTATGTCCAAAGGCTTAAGGCTCCTGTAGTAGATGAGTGGACTTGCATGAAGATTGCCTACTACATGTATGTATCCTTCGGAATCTATTTTAAGTACTACATAATTGTGACTGTCCCAGCCTATTTTATTGTCCAGTATCTGATAATCCCAGATACAATTATCTGTTTTACGTGAAGCAACGGTCATGTTTTTTGCCGAATCATAATATGCGACAAATTGTTGGTTACCATGTGTACATAGTGCAAAACCAACGGGAAAAGAGGACGGAACATATGAAATATCACATACTTCCTGTATTATGGGGTATTCCTGGGAAAAAACAAATACAGGACATGAAAAAAGAAGGATCAGTAAAAATATTTTTGTATGTATGGTACGATTCATCCTGATGGAATATTTTATATATCAACAAAAATTATTGATAATATATTGGGTGATTTTTGCAGTTTCAACATATTTTAAGCACTCAGTGCTATTTGTTGTTCTGTTAAGCCGCATTGATCAAGTTGATTAAACATGATATTGATTTATTGATATTACTTATCATTGGGCTTTATTTTGAATATTTTAAGAAGTTTTACATCTTTTTGGGGAACTTCTTCTGTCCAGCTTTGCTTTTTTTGTTCGGAAGGATAGTCTCTCCAAAGATCACGCACGTTGTAATTCTGACCTGGTATTAAACCTATTCTTTCGAAATCAATGGCAGTGTTTTGTCCGTCACCAAAATTAAATACAGCCAGATAAGTGGTATCGGCTATGGTAGAGACAAACTGGTTGGCAGCCCTTTTTCCGTTACCCGAATTAACAGGACGGAATGATTTACATTGTCGCGCTACCCGGTTGAGTTCCTTTCTGGTCAGTAATTTTTCTGAGCGTTCTTTTATTTCGCTGTTGCCGCTATCGCTGTAATCATCTCCAAGGATCACTATTCCTGTAATGATGGAAGATGTGATCCTGGCCCTGTTTTCACCTTCGGAAACGCCATTGAGCAGAATGTGGTCGGCATCATTGTAATCGTACACATGGTCCAGCCACCAGCCATAATTCAATGAATTCAAAACATATTCGGTGGTTCCTTCCCTTAGATTGTCACTATACATTTTATTCCATGCATCACAACTGATACGGCGACTATGGGCATACTGCCCGGGAAAAACCGGAGCAATAGAAAGATTGACATACATTCCGGGCATATGCTCCCTGAACCAGTCGGCCAGCCATCTCATTCCATGATTGTAGGCCTGTATACCCGTTTGTACTGTCGGATCGAACCAAGAATCGGCTTCCATAGCCCCATGACCAAGAAAATCGATTTTTATGTAGTCGAATCCGGCTTGTTTAATTCTTCGCAGGAATTCTTTTTCCGTCCTGCTTTTTGTATCGGGATGAGTCGGGTCGATACACCATCCTCCGTCCAGTTTACGGGGTTGTCCACCGGCTTTTAATGCATACGGAGGGGCATTGCCGCCCCAATGCGAAAAAGGGACAAGATAAACGCCTGCCTTCTGTCCGCGTGCGTGGCAGCGGTCGACAAAAGCTTTTAAAGTCTGGTCATTGAAACCCGATTCATTCCAGTAAGAATCCAGTCCGATATATAAGGTCTGGTCTTCGCTCACGAATCCCCGGTTCTGGATGTTGCCGGCAATCCATGTCCCGGTTTGGTCCGAATTCGAATAATTGACCTTCGATTCAAGGGCGGCCCAACTGTTCCACCCAAACGGCTTCTTACCCTTCCATGCACCTTCCCATGCATAGTATTTAGGAGCCAGCAACCTGTTTGTTTTGCCGAAATCTTCCAGCCCGTCGCGCCAGTCAGCATAATACCCGATGAAAATTTTGGGAGATTTAATCTTTTTCAGGTTTACCTTTCCGTGTTCTATATGGTCGCGGGTCAGGCCGGTTGCTATACCCCCGTAGATTTCGAGCGAACGGATCCGGTTATCCGAGCATTTTGAAACAATACCCGTTTTCCATGTATCATGCTCCACCGAACCGATAATCAATCCGTTTCGGCTATCTTCATTATACAGCGCCGTTACTTCATAACTGGTGTTCTCCCTGTTGATATCGTTCGATTCGTAACGAATAAAATCATCGTTATCAAAAGGGACCATCAGCACCCTGTTTCCATTGTCGGGCAGGAAGGTATAAGGATCCATGCTTTTCAGAGGTGCCATGTAGTTGGATGCTATTGCTCCGGATGTTGTTTCCACCGAAAAATCCGTGAGTATATAATTCTGTGAACCATAGAGGTAGAAGTTTTGAATGACTTCCCAGTTGTTTACTTTTCCTGAGAACCTGACCCGGGTACCTCTGCCGGTTGCATCCTGAAATGGTGATGACGAAACGGTACCGTTCGTTAATGAATACCCGGTATTCCCGACTTTAAACAAAAGTTGCGCATTCTTAACGATATATGCAGTTTTATGGTAGATATTATATTTTCCCGTAACTGCGTCTATCTCCAGACGGTAATTGCCTGCTTCGATCGTTTCTGCCTGTATTTTCAGACAGAAAAAAAGGAAAATCCCTAAAAAGATTACCACTGTTTTTCTCATTTTATAATTTTCTGATTTTTATATTACGAAATGATACCTCATCAAAATGATCCTGCAAAGCGATTTTTCCTTTCGGAAATGTTGCAAAATCACGGCCATTGTATTGGTCGGCTCCACTCCATTTGCTGTTTTGTACCATGTCTTTCCAATGTTTGCTGTTCATATCTACTTGTGCGGTAATAATATCGTTCAGCCAAAAAGTTACTTTGCCTTTGTCTTTTAAGATCCTGACCTTATTCCACTCGCCTACAGGTTTTGGTTTTGATGTTTGCGAGGCTTCTATCAGGTCATACATAGCTCCCGCCAGATGTTTGGAATCATGCCGGTCAGCACCGTCTATATTATCCAGAATCTGCATTTCAACGCCTGTACTGGAGGCCCAACCATATTCTTTTCCTTCCCTGACACCGAAAAAGATACCGCTGTTACCTCCTTTACTGATCTTCCACTCGATCCGGAAATCGAAATTTTCAAATTCTTCATCTGTCACAAGATCCCAGCCTCGTTCTCCTTCCCTGATAATTTTAAAATGAAGTTCACCGTTTTTTACACTCCATGCCGGCAATACTTCGTCCCGGTTGAAAGAGTGCCATCCTTTGGTCGTCTTTCCATCAAATAATAATTGCCAGCCATCCCTTTTTTCTTTTTTGCTAAGGGTATTGTTCTTTTGGGCATGTACATGGACTGAAACCATGACCAGAAGAAATATCAGTATTTTCATCGGCGGGTGTTTATTTTTGGTGATTAAGATCAGGTTCAATGATATTTTTCCGTATTTCGTTTCAATCTCAGATTTTTTTATCTTTAAAAAATATTTTTCTATCATCAAGTTGTTCCAAATAATTTTCCAGTGGAAATTGATGGAAAAAATTGAAAGAAGTAAAATTAGAAAAGAAATCATAATTAGCCATATTAAGTAATACCAATAAATTACTATCATCGTATCTAATGAGCGTAATCAATTCTATCAATACAACTTAAGAAAGCAGTAAATAGTGCTTTGATACTATTGAAATTACTTATATCGATTTTTTATGGTGTATTATTTGGAATTTGTATTATGCTTTTCTACCTTTACAACTGAGAATACCTTTGCCTCATAAAGACCGATGGCAAAAATGATCTTTTGTATTGACCTGTGAGATGTTTTTTTAGAGAAAAACAAAAAGAACTCAATAAAGAAAAATAACAAAGCCACGGACATAAAAAATAACACTTTAGAAAAAATGATACCATTAAGGATATTACTTTTATTATTGATATTTACAAATTTCTGTCTTGATGTAAAATCCCAGGATCCGGTTGAACATTTTCCTGACTTCGACTACTGGAAGTCTATTAATTATGGATTTTTAATAGAGACAGGCCAGAAGTCCGATTTTTTGTGCGAGTTGACTTATAAACAAAATAAAATAATCCCATTCACATCCGTCTGGTTCAATCTGGAATACAGTATTCCCCTGCCGCAAGACAGTATCTTTACTTCCTGGAGTTTTAAAAGCTACTCGCTGGATTCGCTGAAACTTAAGCTGTTTTTTTATGGGGAGAACGAGGAATTTCTCGACTCTCTGATTTATACGCTTGACCCCAACGGGCATAATCATATCGGGTTCTTTAACGCTAAAGCCACGTGGATGAATATCGTCCTTGACGGCCGGAATTTCAGCGTACGCGACTCAGCTTCCCTTCAGATACATGAAGCTGGTATCCGGGCGGCCAACCATAATTTGAAAGACTGGTTCCGGTCTTTGGATTTTGATCTTGATGTGGCGTCCCTGATCCCTTTGGAGAAAGTGGCAGGGCTGGATGAATTGAAAAACAAAAAGATCATAGGCCTGGGAGAATCCGTACATGGTACTGAAACTGTTTTCGGGGAAAAGGCCAGGATAGCCCGAAAGTTGTTATCGGATAGTAATGTTAAGCTGATCTGTTTCGAAAATGGGGTGGATGTCTGCCTGAACTGGGACCTTTATGTACGGGGCATACATCCGTACGAATATCGTTACAAAATACTGGAAGATCAAAAAGAAACCTTCAGTGATGCAGTTGGCACTGTAACACTTCTGGATCATATCCGGGAAGTAAATTCCACCCGGAAAGAACGTGACAAGATCCGTATTGTAGGACTGGACCTGCGTTTGGAGAAAGAATACTTCTTTTATTATTTCCTGGCATATAAGGGTTTGATCCGGGATAAGGAATCCCTCTCACAACTACTGCTGAAAATGGATACGTTAGAGTACAATAATCTGTTTTACCTGAATAACATACGGGCAGCTTCCGATACTTTAAAATTACATTTCCACAGGCTGGCCGATGAAGTGAAATCCGAAAGGAAGCTGAAAACAGTAATACCGGAAAATGAATACCGTTTTTTGCTGGATATTTTACAGTTAAAAGTCCCTACTTATAGTGATAGAAAGAATAAGACCCGTCAAATCGACCGCGACTGGTGGATGTGGAAAATATTCCGGCAGGCAGTATCGTGTTACGCACCGGAAGTTACCGACAGGGTAGTCATTTTTTCCCACAGCCTGCATGTGAGCAGGACTTATCATCCGAAACACGCAAAAAGCGGTTTTATAAATAAAAGAAGCCTGGGGAGTTATATTGCCGGACATTATGCAGAAGATTACTGGGCGGTTAGTTTTCATGTGGGGAACGGAGAATCGAAATATTACGACGGAACCTTGAGTATGGTGGCGAAATATTTAGAAGCGATCGGAAAGGAAGAATTTCAGGAGCCGTTATGGGGTAGTTTTGAAAAATCCGCGAAAAATACATTACTGGAGAAGTTCTACTGTAGAAGCAATAACCTGAATAACGACCGCTATATGCTATACCGGATGATCGGTAACCGGGTGGATAAAGCCCAATTCTATCCCCTGTCGAAAGACCGGTTCGATGGATATGTGTTCATAAATCAGGCAACTTCCAGTCAGACCTGCCGGTCGGATACAAGATACCTGAACTTCCCTTATCCGGATATGGGCCGTTATCTTGATTCCCTTAAAATAAGCAGGACCCCCTACAGCAAGTCTTTTGCATTTGATACGGACTGTTTTAGCATTTCTATCTCTGGAGATCTCAGGTATAGAAATGTACGCCTGGAAACTGTTGCGAATGCAAAATTCGGTTTTTTCGAATCGAAAGACAGGAATTTCCTGGTGTTTTTTGAAGATCAGGTGTTTTTATATAAAAAAGGAGTTGATGGACTGGGCACGTTGAGGAAACAGGATCTTAAAAAGCGATTTGTGTATGACTTTATGGGTAGGTATTATTTTACTACCGCTTACTACATGGATAAAGCTGATCATGAAAAAGTAAACCATAATTATTGGACACTGTACGGGGATATGCTTGATCATCAGGATGAAGAATATGCCCAGAGAGCCTTCAATGCCGACCAGATGGTCGAGTATAATGATGATGCCAATTTTTCTTTCTTAGGAAAACGATATACGCATAAGAAAGTGATTGCCATTGGAAAAAACGAAAATTTAATAAGGATCTATTGTTATTATACCGATCAGGGATATGCTGATAAAGAAAAATATCAAAAATCAATCGAATCTATTTTAAAATTTAATTAAACTTAAAAGTGATGTTATGAAGAAAATTTCTAAAATTCAGCTAAATGCAATGAAAGATGAGTTCCCGGTATTATCTGAGCAGACAATGAGGATTATTGTAGGCGGAACAGACAACCTATGTGTTTTAGACGCCATGGTTATGGCAAGTGCTTGTGCCGGATACAGTTATACATCGTCTGATATCAGGGCCGGGATCATCGATCACCTGATGATATCTAGGGGGCTGTCTGAAGGCGATGCCGGAGACCTGCTTGATAACAATGGATTAAACGGGATTGACACAAGTGCTGTTATTTATAAGTTTTTTGGCGGTGGCGGCGTAAACAGCGGAAGCGCAACGGCCGGGGCGTGTAATATTATTACTTTTCAAACAGAAGAAAAAGATAATAAAGGTAATTATATCTATCATGCTGGCCGATTAGATGGCATAGCCGGAAATGATTGTATAATAACGGACGGAAATGGTAATACTTTTCTTGTTGACAAAAACAAACTTGGACTTATGTTTGATATATCTACAATTGACGGATCAGGAGGTGGATCGGGAGGCGGTTCAGGAAATGGATCGGCAAACGGATCAGGAAGCGGATCAGGAAACGGATGGTATTGATATCCAATAGCTATGACTCAAAAGAAATCACTCATTTTTTTGAATCATTAAAGAAGTATCTTCTTATCGACAGTTTGTCAGTCTCTAATGTGGGGTTGGCTGGTAAAGCAGGAGCGGCATTGACTTTATTCGAGTTGTCGGAAGAAGATGCTTTTTTGGAAAATTATGCTGTAGAATTTTTACAGGAATCGTTACTTTTCCCTAGTGACGATTTTTCTTATCAAGGAGTGATCGGTGTCGGAATGATATTGAGATATCTGATTGAAAATAAATTTATTGATGCCGATTTTTTTGACTTATTTGGTGAGATTCACGTACAGGTTGTTGATCAGGTGCTTTCTCAGACATACCTGAAAGAACACACTTTTGATTATCTGTTATATTTTCTTTTATCAACTCATATTACAGATTCGGAAAAAGAAAAATGTATCGATCTATTGGTTGCAAATATTAGTTGCCTGATAAATAATAATTACGAATTGCAGAAAAAGGGACACTTTATTTCTAAGAATTATAATTTCCTGATAAAAGATGAACTGCAATTTTCCTGTAAAAAGAATCATTCAGACCTGCTGATCGATAAAGTTGATGGTTTGTTTCAAGCAATCTCATCAAAATCAGATGTTGATGAGATCATTGATACAATTCTTCATATGAAACTTGATTTCAATGAAAAAGGATTCAATTTAGCAATAAGCCGGTTATTGGTTTTATTCACCCATTTTAATAGGATTCCACCTAACCTTCTTTTCTTTTTCTACTAAAAGATGATAAATGTAATTATTGTTGATCTTGTATCGGATTGTATCACAGGGATCGAACGTTATAGCAAGGTGATCAAATCAAATCATGAGCATGAAAATATCAGGATACACCATTTGATCTTTGAATCCTATAAAAACCTGCCGAAGGTGTTAATCGAAAATGATCGTTTTACCGTTAATTTTTATCTTCCCAAACAAATTTCCAGTACTAATCGATACAAACCCTTATATTTCGACCTGATAAAACGTTCATTATCGCCTTTGGTATCTTCCATGCAGAATATTGTATGGCACATGAATCATTTAGGTTTATCAGGAATCGTACAAATACTGAGGGATACATTTGGCGGGAAATACCTGCTTCATCTTCACTGTTTACCTTGGAAATACACAAATAAAAATACTGACAGATACAGAAGATTACATAGCCTATACCAGAACGAACGATATGACGATTTTAAAAAGGAAGAAGATACAGGTTTTGACTACCACAAACCTGATAAAATTATTTGCGTATCTGACTCTGCAAAATGCTATCTGGAAAAAGTCCATAAAATAGCTTCCTCCAAAATATCCAAGATATACAACGGAATAGATATAGATGCTTTTCAACAGCCAAGAAACGATTTAACAATTCTTTATGCCGGAAGGATAACAAAAGATAAAGGAATACTTGATTTTCTGGATGCAGTAAGCGAAGTAGTTCGTTCTACGGATTATTTTCCCCGGATAAAACTAGCCGGATATTTTAATATTCCACAATTCTTTATAAAAAAGAAATACCAACATTTAGATATTGAATTTCTTCATCAGATTGATTTCAATGAACTTAAAATACTATATGCGAATTCCACATTTGGTGTGATTCCTTCTCTTCATGAACAGTGTAGTTATGTTGCAATTGAAATGGCCGCATTTGGTTTACCCCTTATTGTTTCGGATGTTGATGCTTTATCAGAAATTTTTGAAGATAGAAAAACCGCACTTTTCAACAAGCTTGTTTTTAATTCAGACGGTGAACTGTGTGCAGATAAAGATATGTTTGTTAACAATATTATTGAAATGATCGAAAATGAAAAGTTAAGGCAAACGATCAGTATTAACCTGAAAAATCTATATGATGACAAATTCAGATCGGCTGCAATGCGTGAACTTACCTTTAGATCTTATGAAGGTCTTTTTGAAAAATAGAACATAATTATGACATGATGAACAATTCTTTGATTTCAGTGGTGATACCTGTTTATAATTATCCTGAAGCTTTTCGGAAAACACTTGAAAGTGTGGCCAATCAGACATATAGAGATTTTGAAGTACACGTTGTTGATGATGGATCGGAAGAGGATATTGAATCAGTTGTAAAAGAAATATCAGATGAAAGAATAAGGTATCATAAATTAGCGCATAAAAACGCTAATGTTGCCCGCAATTACGGAGTTGTTCAATCAAAGGGCGAATATATAGCGATGCTTGATAGTGATGATATATGGTTGGAAGACCATCTCGAAAAGTGCCTGGAGCTACTTAAAGAAAAAAATGCTGACGGATTATATGGTAGCTTGATCATCAACAATGTTATAACTAACCGGAAATCTATCACTTATGTTTGTGAGCCTGATAAAGATGAGGTAATGATTAATTATTTGCTGTTAAGAGGGTATGGGGCGCAATCATCGACATTGTTTATGAGTGCTGAAAGTGCAAAAAAGGTGATCTGGGACCCTGGTTTAAACAGACATCAGGATTACGATTTTGTAGTGAGGTACTGTAAAGAATACAAAATGGCAGCCAAAGAAACCCCCACTGTCATTTATAATTTAAGACCAAAAAGTCATTGTGATTTTGAATCATGTATCCGGTTCATTAAACGGGTTGAGAGTGAAATTAATCCTGAGGTATATCATTATTATCATAAGAATATGCTTGAATTGGCAAAAAGAATTAATGCAGCCCCCGAAATTATCAAGCATTACCGGAATGAACTAACCTATCATAGGGAATTGATGTCATTCAAAGATTTTATTCAAATAAAACGCCCTTCCAGTAAATTACAATTCTTAAAACTCAAAATGCAATATATCTGGCATATTCTCCGTGTTAGAGCAGCATATTGAACTGTCGGTATATACTTCTCCGGATTGATGTAAAAGAAATAAAATCAGTATTTATATTAATCGCTGCCATTTATACAGCATCTCCTTTGAGGATGTTTTTCGAAGGATATCAGCTATTTGATATTAAAGATACAAAAAGTTCCATAGTAATTAGTCGGAAAACATACTTTTTTGAATCACTTTTTCCGTAGCGCCACGGCCGGAGGCAACAAAAGCGCCTGCAATATCTCCTGCCTGCTTTAGTTGTTCCGGATATTCCAACAGGGTATTGAATATTTTAGAAAATTCTTCATAATTTCTGATAGGAAAGGCACCTCCCTGTTCTACCAGGTCAACGGCTTCCTGGAATTTTTTGTATGCCGGGCCGAAAAAGACAGGGATCCCATAAGCAGCTGCTTCGAGCGTGTTATGTATCCCTTTGCCGAATCCTCCTCCTATATAGGCAAACGTACCGTAGCGATACAAGGATGAAAGCATGCCTATATTATCAATGACCAGTGCATCATAACCGGACGGATCCACCGATGACAGCTGGGAATAGCGGATGCCTTTTATTTTCAGCGATATGATCAGTTGATCTATTTGCGTATCATGTAATTCATGAGGGGCAAATATCCATTTTATACCTTTGTTTTCCGTATTGATATAACGTACCAGCAGGTCCGTATCAGGCGGCCAGGTGCTTCCTGCCACCATACATTTTTTATCCTGTACGAATTGTGCAACATCCGGCAGCGAGCGTGCCTGGTCTACAATACTGCATACACGGTCAAAACGTGTGTCGCCGGTAACAGTAACATTATTGAATCCGGCCTGTCCCAGTAATTGTTGGGAACGTTCATTCTGGACAAAGAACCAGGTAAATGACTTTAATAGTTTACGGTACCATCCTCCGTACCATTGGAAGAAAACCTGATCGGTACGGAAATTAGCAGAAACCAGGAATAACGGGATCTTTTGCTGCCGGATCACGCGCAGGTAATTTCTCCAGAATTCATATTTGATAAAATATATTTTCTTGGGTTGTATCAATTTTATGAAACGCCGGGCATTCCGGGATGTATCAAAAGGAAGGTAAAATATATAATCCGCACCGGAATAATTTTTTCTCAATTCATATCCGGAAGGAGAAAAGAAAGTGACTACTATCTTATATTGTGGAAATTGATCACGCAGTTTTTCGATTAAAGGACGCCCTTGTTCGAATTCTCCTACTGAAGCACTATGAATCCATATCCGTTGTTCATCAGCTTTTAATTTACTAGTGATTTGATCCCAGGCATCTTTCTGACCTTTTGCCAGCTGGCTGGCTTTGATATTTCCCGACAGAGCAGCCAAACGGATAAGTAATGAATATAAGTATATGAAAAAGGAGTACACTTTTGATATGAATTAATACTGCAAATATAGTGAAAGCCGAGAGGCAAAATCAAGCTTGCTTGAAATTTTGTCCAAGGCGTATCCTATATTGCCCAATATATAAAAGAATGGCGCACATTCTGTACGCCATTCTTTTTAGATCCTATATTTCCGGTCAGCCGATCTTATCTTCTAAGTACCCAAACGTCCTTACAATGGGGTTGTTGTCTGAAGTAATTGAGTTGGTTGTACGCTTCCGTTATATTTTCATAACTGGCAACAGCCACGCGGACACGTTGATTGCCGAAGTCTATAATTTCGAAATTGATACCGGCATCTTGCAGCATTTTCCCATATCGTTCTGCACGGACCTGGGTACTGAAACTACCAACGATCAACAAATACTTTCCCTGCCCGACATTACCCTGGATGCTTGTTCCTGCATGGCTTTTAGATGGCGTCGAAGAAACCTTTTCCGGTTGTGCCGCAGGCGTTGATGGTGCTGTGGAAGGAGTAGATGGGTCAGGATTCAATGCATTTTTCTTGTCTGTAGCATCATCCATACCCTGTTCTATTTCGGAGTTACCGGATGTTGTTTCGGGAGATTCAATTGCAGGAGGTAATTGTGCCGTCTTTGCCGTCTTATCCAAAGTAAATTTCGGATATAGGTAATAGAAGCCTACGCCAAGTCCTGCTGCTGCCAACAATACAAATATAATCCACACAGGAAAACTGTTGCCAGATGAAGCTGTGGTTTTCTTTTGTGTGACCGGGGGCTTGGTTTTTGGAGGGACTGTTTTTTGCTGGACGGGTTTGGCCGGCGGTTCCTGTCTTTCTATTGCAGGCCGGCGGCGTTCTGTATTTTCTCTTGTACGCATATTTCCCGTTGCAAAGATGCTCTCTCCGGAAGCCGCAGAGGCTGTAGGTTCTTCCTTTTTCACATCAGCATCGGGTGTTTTTGGTACTTCGGGTTCTTTAGTTTTAGGAACTTCTGCAACAGGAGGTATTTCTTTTTCTTTGGTCGGGGAGGGGGGAGCTTCTGTTTTCGGAGTCTCTCCCTGAATGTTCACTTGTTCCAAACCGTAGGTGTTGACATTACCTATGTTTAATCTGCTGTCGGGGATAAAAATGATATCCCCTTTGGCGTCTAGGGAAAGAATGCCAAAGTTGTCTACCGATATTGTTTTGGAAAAGATCAGTTGCTTGGTGATGTCCGCATAGAATTCTTTTATGGCATCTCTGGCCTGATCAGGAGTAATTTTCTCCAGGCCGGCGATATAAGTTGCCAGTTTTCCGTCATCGTCACTGTCGGAGTTATCAAATTCAAGTGTCCTCACCGGAGGAAGTACAACATCTCCTGCAATAACGGACGGTTTGTCTACTGCTGTAAAACGTCCCAGTTCCGGAACTACTACGGATGGATGTTCCATCAGATAACCACGAATATGTTTGCTTATGTCCACGATAGTATTGTTTTCAATGAAATATAGAATATAGATGTCTCTTCATATATACGCATATAGGTGGCAGAATGTTTCATCTACCGATCAAAAAATTAATCGTCGTACCGGCGTAATTCGAATTTTTCGCCCAGGTATAATTTTCTTACCTGCTTGTCTTCGGCCAATTCCTGTGCTGTCCCTGCCTTGAATATCTTCCCTTCAATAAGCAGGTATGCCCGGTCTGTAATGGAAAGTGTCTCGTGTACATTGTGGTCGGTAATTAATATACCGATGTTCTTTTTTTTCAGTTTGGATATGATGAACTGGATGTCCTCTACTGCAATGGGGTCAACACCGGCAAAAGGTTCGTCCAGAAGAATGAACTTAGGGTCAATGGCCAGTGCGCGTGCTATTTCAGTACGGCGGCGTTCACCTCCGGAAAGTTGTATTCCCAGGCTTTTCCGGATCTTGGTAAGACCAAATTCCTGCAACAAGGTTTCTACACGTTCTTTTTGTTCCGCTTTTGGAATATCGGTCATTTCCAATACGGCCCTGATATTGTCTTCTACGCTCAGCTTCCGGAAAACTGAAGCTTCCTGGGCGAGATAACCTATTCCTTTCTGTGCACGCCGGTAAACCGGTTCTTTGGTGATTTCAATATCGTCTACAAAGATCTTTCCTTCATTGGGTGTGATCAATCCGACAATCATATAGAAAGAAGTTGTCTTCCCGGCACCGTTAGGACCGAGCAATCCAACAATCTCACCTTGGGAGACCTCTACCGAAACTCCTTTTACAACTGTCCGACTTCGATATTTCTTTACTAGATTTTCTGTTCGTAATATCATCAGTTATCTTTTATTGATCATCGGTTATTTTCGAACTTCAAATATAACCGTAAGTATGATACAAATCTACTTTAATAGAAAACTTTTTAATGCATTAAAATCTGCCGGTATTTCCTCTGCTTGTTTTATCCCTTTTACAAAACGGGCTAAATTAGATGGTAACGTGATTTTTTCACCGGTCACCGGTTCAACTATTTCTGCAAATTTTGCCGGATGGGCGGTTTCAATAAAAAAGCCATTCCTTGCAGGGTGCCTATTCATATGATCTTTCAGAGCCTGATATCCGATGGCTCCATGCGGGTCGAGAAGATATCCGTATGAATGGTATACATCCCTGATGGTCGTCCGTATCTGGTCGTCGGTAGCAACAAACCCTTCTATATCTGCAACAATGGATTCATATGACTGATGATAGAGTTCGGTAATACGGGAAAAATTGCTTGGATTTCCTACATCCATGGCATTCGCAATAGTGGCTATAGAAGGACGGGGATTGAATTTCCCGTTTTTCAGGTACTGGGGAACAATATCATTGATATTGGTTGCCGCAATAAAGTGAGCAATGGGCAAACCCAAACGTTTGGCTATTAATCCGGAACATATATTTCCAAAGTTTCCGCTGGGTACAGCGCATGTGATGTTATCGATATCCGGCCCCATTTGTGCTACTCCCCAGAAATAATAAAATGACTGGGGTAACAATCGTGCCCAATTGATGGAATTGGCAGATGTCAGTGTCAGATGTTGGTTCAGGTCTTTATCGGCAAACGCCTGTTTCACCATTTGCTGGCAATCGTCAAAAGTACCGGACACCTCAATGGCTGTGATGTTTTCGCCCAAAGTGGTGAATTGCTTTTCTTGTATCGGACTTACCAGCCCTTTGGGATACAGGACAAAAACCCTTATGCCGGGGACTTTGTAAAAACCATTGGCAACAGCACTTCCGGTATCTCCAGATGTTGCTACCAGTACGTTCACGTCCTGTTTTTCCAGGCCGGTAAAATAGCCCAACAGGCGAGCCATAAACCTCGCTCCAACATCTTTAAAAGCCATTGTGGGACCATGAAACAGTTCAAGTGTATTCACCCTGTCGTGGATGTTGACCAACGGTATGGGAAAATCAAGCGTATCGTATACCATCTTTTTCAGGTCATTATCCGGAATGTCATCACTCAGGAAATGGGATGCAACATGGAATGCCATCTCGGGTAATTCCATATCATACATTTGCTTGAAGAAGGAATCCGGTAGGATGCCTATTTTTTCTGGCATATAAAGTCCCGAATCCGGAGCCAGGCCCTTTGTAACCACCTCCTTCAGGGAAGCTGGTGGTGAATTTTTATGAGTGCTGTAATATTTCATGTGGTATTTGGATTTGCTTTACCGGTCTATGACCAGAAGCTTTTAAACACGACTGCAAATTTATATAAATTTATCAGGATATCCGACATAATTCTAATATCTGTATTGACTGTCCGGAATATCCCGGAACCGGGTGGATAAGTACAGGAAAATATGGATGTAAACATAAGATTTGTTATCTTTGCCACCATAAGATCATAGAATCATGAAGCCTGAAAGCGATTTTCTGATCAGATATACATAATATTATAAGACACGATGTTATCAATCAAAAATTTACATAGTACCATTAACGGAAACCAGATATTGAAAGGCGTAAACCTTGAGGTGAACGCTGGTGAGATTCATGCCATCATGGGACCGAACGGGGCCGGAAAAAGTACGTTGGCCGCAGTGCTCACAGGACGTGAAGGTTATGAAGTAACGCAGGGAGAGGTATCGTTTGAGGGGGGGGATTTATTGGATCTGAGCCCTGAGGATCGTGCCCGGAAAGGAATATTCCTGAGTTTCCAGTATCCTGTGGAAATACCCGGCGTAAGTATGGCCAATTTTATGAAACTGGCATTAAATGAACAACGAAAATATAAAGGATTGCCTCCTTTATCTGCTTCTGAATTCCTAAAACGGATGCGTGAAAAGTCGGCGCTGGTCGGATTGGATTCCTCCCTGATCAGCCGTTCGGTAAATGAAGGTTTTTCCGGTGGAGAAAAAAAACGCAATGAGATCTTTCAGATGGCCATGCTTGAACCGACCCTGGCTATTCTTGACGAAACAGACAGCGGTCTGGATATCGATGCACTCAGGATTGTTTCCCAAGGTGTAAACGCTTTAAAACGGACGGATAATGCTACAATTGTGATCACTCATTATCAGCGGTTGCTGGATTACATAGTTCCTGACTTTGTTCATGTAATGGTGGACGGACGCATTGTTAAGACCGGAAATAAGGATCTGGCCCTTGAACTGGAATCAAAAGGCTATGAATGGCTGATGTCCTGATTATTTTATTTGTTGTCTCATGAACTCTTTTCAATTTTATATAGATCAGTATCGTTTCCGTAAATGGAAGGATATGCCTGACTTTGTCGTTGATATCAAAGATGAGGCCATGGAAAAATTGTCTGCAGCCTCCTTCCCAAAAGGAAAGGATGAACAATACTTGTATACCGACATCGCTTCTTTATTACAGGAAAACAGATGTTTGTACCAGCCTTCTGAAGAACAGCTCACATTCGATAAGATCAACCGGTTTTTAGACAGCGATCTTCCTGATCTCAATTCATATAGTTTGATATTTAACAATGGGTTTCATGTACATAAAGAATCGGTACATGTGTTACCGGGAGGGATTGTAGTCGGTAGTTTTTTAAGCACCGTCCGTCAATTCAGTGAAGAGTATGAGAAGTTTTTTACGGATTATTCTCTGCCGGACGATATATTGATCAACCTGAATGCTATGTTGAGCGGTGATGGTTTTTTTGTATTCGTTCCTGCCAACATGAAACCCGGTAAACCGATCCAGATCACCAACCTTTTTCATGGAAATGGAAATGTGTTGACACAGCCCAGGAATCTGATCATTATGGAACCGGGGAGTTCGGCGGACATATTGCTTTGCGATTATACACTCTCTGATGAGTCATTCATGTGTAATGATGTTACGGATGTAGTACTGGCTGAAGGAGCATCTTTGAACCTGACCCGTTTACAGAAAGTGAACGGTACTTCCCATTTATTCACCCATACCAATGTGCGGCAGAAAATGTCCAGCCACATGACCACACATTATATTTCTTTAAATGGAGCTACGATACGTAATGACTTGAAAGTAAATCTTACAGGGAAAGAAGCGGAACATTATGTAAAAGGGTTGGCTTTTACCCAACAAAGCGGACATATCGATAATGATGTACATATTGTGCATGCTTCTCCGGATTGTCGAAGTAACCAGTTATTCAAACATATTTTATCGGATATTTCCACAGGTGCTTTTACCGGTCGCATTGTTGTTGATGAAGGTGCACAAAAAACCTTGGCCTATCAACGGAGTAGTAATATCCTGTTGGACGCAAAGGCAAAAATGAACATAAGGCCGCAACTGGAGATCTACGCTGATGACGTGAAATGCAGCCATGGCGCTACGGTTGGACAGTTAGATAATGAGGCATTGTTTTATCTCCGGTCGCGTGGTATCGGTAAAAAAGAAGCACAGAAGATCTTGCTTCAGGCTTTTGCGGAAGAGACCCTTGAAGGGATTTCCAGTAAAGAGATCAAGAATGAAATGATACGTCTGGTTGAACAGAAAATGGTTGAAAACTTTCCTGTTTGAATTTGGATTAGTTTTTATAATTTTGGAACCGCATATGATTTCTTTTCATGACGTTTGAATAACCAAATATTATAATGTTTCCTTTATGAAGAAAATATCTTCTATTCTCTTTTTCACAGCATTGCTTGTTTCATTATTGGTGGTCGATTCCTGTGTACCGGGATCCAAGTTCACAGAGCAAAAGAAGAAAACTGCCCGTTATGAGATGGAAAATGATAGCCTGATCTCGGCCAATGAACAATTAACGGTAAGCAATACGGAATTACTTGCCAACATGAATATAGTCCGGAAAGATCTTCAACAGATGTCGGTCGACTCTGCCGAACGGGTAAAGGCCATTAATGAGTTAAAGAAAAATAACCGGCTGTTGGAGAATCGTTTACAGGAAATGACCGTTTCAATGGATGCCTTAAAAAAAGGTTCTGAAAGGGAAGCTTCAAAACTGATGTTACAAATACAAGGCATTCAGGATGATCTTCAAAAGCGGGAAGAGGAATTACAGAAACTTTCCGCAGAGATGGGTGAGAAGCAAAGGAACCTTATGGCGATGGAACTGGAATTGGATAAACGTATCCGGCGTACGGCAGAACTGGAACGACTGATATCCCGTCAGGATTCTGCGGTTAAAGCCCTTAAGAATAAAGTGTCGGCCGCTTTGGTCGGATTGGAAAATAATGGACTTACAGTCAGTATCAATCAGGGAAAAGTATATGTTTCACTGGACGAAAAATTGCTCTTCAAGTCCGGAAGTATCACGGTGGATCCGGCAGGAGTCAGTGCCTTGAAAAAACTGGCAAAAATACTGGAACAAAATCCTGATATCAGCATTACCATAGAAGGGCATACAGATAATGTTCCCCTTTCCGCGAATGCATCCATGCAGGATAACTGGGACCTGAGTGTAAAACGGGCTACTTCGATTGTTCGTATCCTTCTGGATGGTAGTAAAATAGCTCCCAGCCGGCTCACTGCTGCAGGAAGAGGGGAGTTTATTCCTGTAGACGCTGCCAATACGCCGGCGGCCAGGCAGAAAAACCGCCGTACGGAGATCATCCTGATGCCCAAGCTGGATGAATTGTATCAAATGTTGGAATAGAATACACTGTTTCGGATAGGATGAACCAGATGACCCTTCTGAGTTAAGGGGCTGAATATAGAATTGAAGGTGCCTAATGGCCATTAAAAATAAAACAAAGCGCCAGCGTTCTCATGGAGCGATCTCACGAGTAACATAGCGTAATAATTATACACGTATGAAAATTACCATTATCGGCTCAGGAAATATTGGTTCGGCATTAGTCTCCGGACTGTTGCGTAACGGAACCGTCCAGCCTAAAGATATTACCCTGACGGATGTGAATCAGGATGCCTTGGTATTGTATGCATCAAAAGGGATCATCACTTCACGGAATAATCCTGAGGCAGTGAAATCTGCGGATATGGTGATCCTTTGTGTAAAACCATTTATGGTACGTACGGTCATTGAGGAGATATCTTCTTCATTAACGGATAAAATGTTGCTGGTATCTTTTGCCGCAGGGATTAACCTGAACCAGTTGAGCCTGTTTGCGGGTAAACGACCTTTATACCGCGTTATCCCGAATACGGCTATGGCTGTGAATCAGTCCATGACCTGTATTGCTGGAGTTAACACTACGGAAGGACAAAACAAGATGATGCTTGATTTTTTCAATCTTGTCGGAATGTCAATGATGATAGATGAGTCTTTGATGAACGCAGCTACTGTTATTGCTTCCTGTGGTACCGCCTTCGCACTTCGTTATATGAGGGCTGCCACAACAGCTGCGGTGGAGATCGGATTTAAACCGTCGGTTGCAGTATCTATGATTGCCCAGACTATGCTGGGAGCTGCAGCGCTGATCCATCAATCAAAAAACCATCCCGAACAGGAAATAGATAAGGTTACTACTCCCAAAGGAATTACTATTAAGGGGTTGAATGAAATGGAACATGCAGGTTTTTCATCTGCAGTCATGCAGGGTATTCTTGCTGCATATGAAGTGTTTGATATCTGATCTGACTATATTCAAGTGTATACAACTTAAACTTTTCCGCCATGTTGACAAAATTATATCCGGAGAATCCTAATCCGAAACAGATCGAATCCATATCCGGGGTTCTAAAGAATGATGGTGTCATTATCTATCCTACCGAT
>JAISOY010000049.1 GCA_031275285.1 Bacteroidales bacterium
GTGCCTGGAAAATTAAGATCACAACCGTCAGGTAACGGGTAATCTGATTGATTTTCCGGCGTCCGCTTTCGCCTTCCCTTTGCATTTTCTGGAAGAACGGGATGGCTATACCCAATAACTGCACTACGATGGAGGCAGTGATATACGGCATGATACCCAATGCTACAATTGATGCATTAGAAAATGCACCCCCCGAGAACATATCCAGCAATCCCATTACTCCACCGGCAGTCTGATCTTTCAGCGCCGTTAATTCATGAGGATCGATACCGGGTAATGTTACGAACGAACAAAGCCTGTACACCAAAATTATTCCTAATGTATACAGAATCCTTGAGCGCAGGTCTTCGATTTTCCAAATATTCTTAATTGTCTGAATAAAAGCCTTCATTCTTTTATTGTATTACGGCTGTTCCTTCTAACGCTTCGATAGCTGTTTTAGCCGAATTAGAAAATGCGTGCGCTTTGACTTCCAGTTTTTTGGTCAGGGTGCCTTTACCTAAAATTTTTACCAAACTGTTTTTAGGTGCTAAGCCGGCATTGACTAATGTATCCACATCGATGGATACGATTCCTGTTTTTTCTGCAAAAGCTTCCAACGCATCAAGATTGACTGCTTTATATTCTTTACGGAACTGATTTTTGAAACCGAATTTAGGAACACGGCGTTGTAAAGGCATTTGACCTCCTTCAAATCCGATTTTCTTCGAATACCCGGAAATCGCTTTCTGACCTTTGTGTCCTTTTGTAGAAGTACCGCCTTTGCCACTTCCTTGTCCGCGACCAAGTCGTTTCCCTTCTTTTTTCACCGACCCGTCAGCCGGTTTCAGACTACTTAAATTCATTTGATTCTTATGATAATATAAGTTTATATCTATTTTTCAACACTCACCAAATGGTTTACTTTCTGAACCATTCCTAAAATCTGGGGTGTGCTCTCATGTTCGACAGTCGAATTCATTTTTCCCAACCCCAAAGCTTTAACTGTAGCCACCTGACGTTTGCTGGCCCCGATAATGCTTTTTGTTAATGTAATACGAATTTTCGCCATTGTTTGAATGAATTACTAACCGTTAAACACTTTATCTAAACTAATACCGCGTTGTTGTGCAATAGTACGGGCATCGCGGAGTTGCATCAAAGCCTCAAAGGTAGCTTTTACCAGGTTGTGAGGGTTGGATGAACCTTTCGATTTTGCCAATACATCATGTACACCTACGCTTTCAAGAACTGCACGCATAGCACCCCCTGCCTTAACTCCGGTACCCGGTGATGCAGGTTTCATGAATACAGTGGCTCCACCGTAACGTGCTATTTGTTCGTGAGGTAAAGTCCTGTTTAAAATAGGAACTTTTATCAGGTTCTTTTTTGCATCTTCAACACCTTTGGCAATAGCTGAAGTTACTTCATTGGATTTTCCCAATCCATAACCGACTATTCCGTTTTCGTTTCCAACAACAACAATGGCTGAGAAACTAAATGTACGGCCCCCTTTGGTTACTTTAGTAACACGCTGGATACTGACCAACCTGTCTTTTAATTCTAAATCGGCCGTTTTTACTTTACGAATACTTGTTGACATAATATTTCTTAAAATTTAAGTCCGCCTTCTCGCGCTGCGTCGGCCAACGATTTAATTCTTCCATGATACAGGTAACCGTTCCGGTCAAAAACCACATTGCTGATTCCTTTTGCAAGGGAACGCTCGGCAACTAATTTTCCAACCTGTTTGGCCTGTTCAATTTTATTTACTTTCTGTCCGGCAACCTCCTTACAACGTGATGATGCACTCAAAAGGGTAGCACCTGTCAAATCGTCGATTAATTGCACATATATTTGATTGTTGCTGCGAAAGACCGACATACGTGGCTTTTCAGCCGTTCCGGAAACGACTTTGCGGATTCTTTTTTTGATGCGCTCCCGTCTTTCTATTTTTGTTAATGCCATTTTATTCTCTATTAAAATATTGAGATATTACATTCAATATACATTATTTCGCACTTGCCGACTTACCGGCTTTTCTTCTCAATTGTTCACCGACAAACTTGATACCTTTACCTTTGTATGGTTCAGGCGGACGTAATGAGCGGATTTTCGCCGCAACCTGTCCTATTAATTGTTTATCGATGCTTTGCAAAGTAATGATCGGGTTTGCGCGTTTTTCAGTAACAGTGGTTACCTTAACTTCATCAGGCAAAGCGAGCATAATATCGTGCGAATAACCTAGACTCATTTCGAGAATCTGGCCTTTTGCTTCGGCTCTGTAACCAACACCTACCAGTTCCTGCTTAATGGTGAAACCTTCAGAAACACCGACAACCATATTGTTCAGTAAAGAACGGTACAATCCATGTAAGGAACGGTGACGTTTCTGATCGGTAGGGCGGGTAATGACTAATTGTTTGTCTTCTTGTTTTACGGTGATATCAACATCCACTTTCTGGCTTAATTCACCAAGAGGTCCTTTTACCACAACTGTATTGTCGGGCTGAATGGTAACCGTTACTTTATCCGGTAATGAAATGGGTAATTTTCCTATCCTTGACATAATTTCCTCCTCATTAATTAATAAACGTAACAAATTACTTCTCCGCCTATATTTTTCTGGCGGGCTTCTTTATCAGTCATCACACCTTGTGAAGTAGAAATAACAGCAACCCCCAGTCCGTTCAATACGCGGGGAAGCTTGTCATGGCCTACATACTTCCGCAATCCCGGGCGACTCACACGCTGTATTGATTTGATTGCGGGTTGTTTTGTTTCAGGATTGTACTTTAAGGCAATTTTAATATTACCCTGAGGCTTGCCTTCTCCTGATTCTTCAAATTTGTAATTGAGAATGTAGCCCTTTTCAAAAAGTATCTTAACGATGTTCTTCTTGATATTCGATGCAGGGCAATCTACCACCCTGTGCTTGGCCATAATGCCATTACGAATACGGGTCAACAAATCTGCTATTGGATCAGTCATTTTTACTGTTTTTGATGATTTGTTTTAATAATTAATTAAAAATCGATATCCGAATAGATAAACTGTACATCTAATATAGAGTATATCCGACTCCCTATTTACCTATAATTCAAACTACTTTAAAATTTTGGTTTGCAAAGGTACGGCTTTTTTTATTAAAAACAAGATGTTGATAACTTTTTTTTCAAAAGTTGCATCTTTATCATGGAATGATCTTTGCAGGAAACAATATACATTAATATTAAATATAAATCCTTTTTCGTATCTTCGCAGCAAAAATTTAGACGATGGTTTCGACTCTTCTTTTTGTCAGTGGTGGTGAGATTTTTGTTATTTTACTGGCCGTATTGCTGTTGTTCGGGGCTGATAAGATCCCGGATATCGCACGTATGATGGGTAAAGGTGTGCGTGAATTCAGAAAAGCAACCGATGATATCAAACGTGAATTCAGTGAGAATACTTCCGGTGTGATGGATGACATAAAATCTATACAGAGTGATCTTTCCGACACATTCAATAAAGAAATCTCCGATCCTATGCAGGAATCGGTAAATGAAACCGCATCTGCCCTTGAAGAATACCAGGATCCATATAACTATGATTATTATTACAATAATCAGGAATACAACAGTTATGAAGGCAATGAATATGCTACTGAAAATCAGATAGCCGAATCCGGAGAACATCCAGCAGAAGAAGATACAGCGCCTCAAACCGGGGATGCCGAAGAAACAAAAGAACCGGAAGCATGATCCGCGGAGAAAATATTACAAAGTCATTTGGAAATCTACAGGTATTAAAAGGGATCGATATACAAATCCCGGAAGGGAAAATTGTTTCCATTGTAGGCGCCAGCGGTGCCGGAAAAACAACCTTATTACAGATATTGGGCACCTTAAGTCGCCCGACTTCCGGTAAAGTATTCATTGGAGATAATGAAGTGAGCCAGTTAAACGAAAAGGAAATATCAAGGTTCCGGAACCAGAATATCGGTTTTGTCTTTCAGTTTCATCATTTATTGCCTGAATTCACTGCCCTGGAGAATGTATGTATTCCGGCATACATTAACAATATATCCAAAGCCAAAGCTGAGGAAAAAGCCAGGGAATTACTTTCGTTTCTCGGACTTTCGGAACGTTTATCCCATAAGCCCGATGAACTTTCGGGCGGAGAACAGCAACGTGTCTCGGTTGCAAGGGCTTTGATCAACGATCCGAAAGTGATCTTTGCCGATGAACCGTCGGGAAATCTCGATTCACAAAACAAACAGGAATTGCATTCCCTGTTCTTTACTTTGCGGGATACTTTCCGGCAGACTTTTGTAATAGTCACCCATGATACGCATCTGGCAGAAATGTCGGACATGCAATATGAAATGAATGACGGAAAAATAATAGGCCATTCATAGACAAATTTTAATTTTCAGTTCATTGTACATTGTTATTGTAAAATACAACGCCGGGAATATTTTTTCAGTGGATTACGCCCTGCGGCGTTTAGGGATAAAAGCGGAAATAACAGGAGACCACCGGAAAATAAAAGAGGCGGATAAAGTAATTTTTCCGGGAGTGGGAGAAGCTTCCACCACCATGCGTTATTTACATGAACATCAGTTGGATGATCTGATCCGCGGATTAGAACAACCCGTACTGGGAATTTGCGTAGGCATGCAATTGATGTGTCGCCGGTCACAAGAAGGAAATACTTCCTGCCTGAACATATTTGATGAGGAAATTGTTCGTTTCCATCCCTCGGAAGGGATAAAAGTACCTCACATGGGCTGGAACAGCCTGCAACAAATGCAATCTCCATTATTTGACGGATTAGGGGAAAATCCCTATGTATATTTTGTACATAGCTATTATGCGCCTTTAGGGTCCGACACGATTGCAGCGTCTGAACATCCAGAAGCGTTTTCTGCAGCACTCCGGCGCAAGAATTTTTATGCATTACAGTTTCACCCTGAAAAGAGTGGAATCGTTGGAGAGGTTATTTTGAAAAATTTTATAGAAAAGATTTAATGCCAACCTTTTGAACCATTGAATAGAGGAATTCAAAGGATTTGCTAATTTTGCAGCGGCCAGTTTAAGTAATGTCAATATATTAATGTCATATTTAGTAACTGTAATCAATTTGGTCAATGCGATTTAAGAAAACAATAAATAGCACTGAGTGCTTAATGAATATTTCGTATCATGAAAAATAAAGAAAATAAGGATTCACAAGGAACTGTTGATCAATCAGGTGAAAATCATCAGGTACCCAGGCATGTCAAAATATTGTCCAACAAATATTTTAAATTCGGAGTAGTCATCTTTCTGTACCTTCTCTGGACCCTTTGGGTAGGTAGCTGGTGGCTTTTATTGGGTGTCCCTGTTATTTTTGATATTTATGTCACCAAAAAAGTCAACTGGGCATTCTGGAAAAAACGCAAAGGACCTAACAGCAAAGTGGTAGAGTGGATCGACGCCCTGATATTCGCTGTGATCGCTGTGACCCTGATCAATATTTTCATATTCCAGAATTACAAAATTCCGACCGGATCCATGGAAAAAACATTACAGATCGGTGACCATTTATATGTAAGCAAATTGAAATACGGGCCGAAATTACCCAATACACCTCTATCGTTCCCGTTCGCACAACATACTATGCCGCTGACCCAAAATACGAAATCGTATGTGGAATGGATCAAATGGCCTTACAAACGCCTGAAAGGATTCACAGATATCAAAAGGGATGATATTGTGGTGTTCAACTTTCCGGAAGGAGATACGGTGATCGTGATGCACCAATCGGAAAGCTATCATGCCCTGGTTCGTCGTAAAGCCAAAAGCCTGGAGGAATCTGACATGAACCTGGGAAGAGGAGAACATCCTTACGAATATTATGCAGACCAGGCACGGAAATGGCTGATGGACAACTTTGAAATTACCGTGCGTCCTGTTGATAAACGGGATAATTATATCAAACGATGCGTCGGACTACCGGGAGATACCCTGAAAATTGTAAATGCACAGATTTATGTGAACGGAGTACCACAGGAACGGTTTGAAAAAATCCAGTATCGATATGCCGTTCAGACGGATGGATCCCGGATCAACAGTAAGACACTGGAACGCCTGGATATCTATCAGGATGATGTCCGGTTGCTGGCAAACGGAATATTCGATATTCCCCTGGTCGATACCAATGTTGAAAAGGTAAAAAAACTCGCTAATGTTCAATCTGTAGAATTATTGTCCAGGCCTGAAGGAATATATGATCCTGAAGTCTTCCCGCATGACGGACGCTATCCATGGAATGCTGATAATTTCGGGCCGATGTGGATCCCGCAAAAAGGCGTAACCATTAAGATCGATACGTCCAATATCAGTTTATATGAACGGATCATCAGCGCTTACGAAGGAAATGAACTGAAAATAAAAGACGGCGATATTTATATCAACGGTACAAAAACGGACAATTATACTTTCCGGATGGATTATTACTGGATGATGGGGGATAACCGCCATGATTCCCTGGATTCACGTTTCTGGGGATTCGTTCCTGAAGACCATATCGTCGGCGCTCCCCGGTTTGTATGGTTGTCCCTGAATAAAGAGAAATCGTTCCCGTTCAACATACGTCTCAACCGTATGTTCAGACCTGCCGGACGTTAATATCACTGATAGGTATAGATTTTATTTTTTATTCGAATGATACATCTTGAGAAAATATTGGCACAGCGTGCCGGAGAAGCGATTACTGCATTATATGGAGTACAGGTGGCAGAAAATTTACTGCAGATACAGGAAACACGTAAAGAGTTTGAAGGCGATTTCACGATGGTGGTTTTTCCCTTGTTGAAAACATCCAAACAATCACCTGAAGCAACTGCCACGGCCATTGGCGAGTATATGCAGGCAAATAGTCCGGAAATCAGCCGGTTCAATGTGATCAAGGGTTTCCTGAATCTGGTGATTGCCGATGCGACCTGGCTGGACTTCATGTCCGGGACCGCTTTTGATGAAGAATACGGCAAAAAGAAACCATCGGACGGGGTACCCATGAAGATGATCGAATATTCATCCCCTAATACCAATAAACCTTTACATCTAGGACATATCCGGAATAATTTACTGGGTTATTCGCTGTCCAAAATACTGGCAGCCAACGGGAACTGTATCCTTAAGGTCAATCTGGTGAATGACCGGGGAATCCATATATGTAAATCAATGCTGGCCTGGAAAAAGTGGGGCAACGGGGAAACACCCCAAAGCTCCGGAAAAAAAGGAGACCATCTGGTAGGTGATTATTATGTAAAATTCGATATCGAATATAAGAAAGAGATCGCCCAACTGGAAGAGCAGGGAACAGATAAGGAGGAAGCTGCCCGGAAAGCGCCGCTGATCCTGGAAGCACAGGATATGCTACGCAAATGGGAAGCCAAAGACCCTGAAACGGTAGCACTCTGGGAAAAGATGAACGGATGGGTATATGATGGTTTTGACATTACCTACAAAAGGCTGGGGGTAGATTTTGACCGGGTATATTATGAGTCGGAAACCTATCTGCTGGGTAAGGAAATAGTACTCGAAGGACTTAAAAAAGGGGTATTCTACCGGAAAGAGGACGGTTCCATCTGGGCCGATCTTACAGCCGACGGACTGGATGAAAAGTTGTTGTTACGTTCCGACGGTACCTCCGTATATATGACACAAGACATCGGGACTGCCTGCCAAAGGTTTGAAGAATATAACATCGATGAACTGGTTTATGTGGTTGGCAACGAACAGAACTACCATTTCCAGGTCTTATCGTTGATCTTAGGCAAATTGGGTTATTCATGGGCAAAGAGCCTGAAACATATGTCGTACGGAATGGTGGAATTGCCTGAGGGAAAGATGAAATCCAGGGAAGGAACGGTAGTAGATGCCGATGACCTGATGGACGAGATGGTCGAAACATCCAGGGAAATGTCAAAAGAATTGGGCAAACTGGAAGGATTGTCTTCTGAAGAAGCCGATAAGATTGTCCGTACGATCGGTATGGGGGCTTTAAAATATTTCATTCTAAAGGTGGACCCCAAAAAGAACATGTTATTCGATCCGAAAGAATCGATCGATTTCAACGGCAATACAGGCCTTTTCATACAATATACACATGCCCGGATACAGTCGATATTACGAAAAGCTACCGAAAACGGGATAGATATCCACGCAAAGGCAGATATGGGCATTGTTCTGGAAAATAAAGAAAAAGCGCTGATCCATGCTGTATATAACTTTCCCGGGATCGTACAGAGTGCCGCGGAGACATACAGCCCGGCACTGATCGCCAATTATGTGTATGAACTGGCCAAAGAATATAATCAGTTTTATCATGACTACTCCATACTGGGGGAAAAGGAAACATCCGTCAGGTTATTCAGGGTATTGCTTTCAAAATATGTGGCACAGGTGATCCGTACTGCCCTAGACCTGCTGGGGATAGATGCACCGGACAGGATGTAGCAATAGGCTGGTTATGAAAAAAATATGATATTTTTTAGTATATCTGACAAAATTTTTCTATTTTTGCACCGCATATAGGAAAAATACAGATCTGGTTCCATATTAATTTGTATAAAAAATACACCGGACAGAGGACTTGGAGACGAGATGGTTTTGATTTGTATTACGGACATAAAGAATACGTTCGTTTAAATAAAGTAAACTTTCGTCAAAAGCCGGTGAAATCCGGATCCAAAAATACTCTGTTTGGCACAAAATTTGTCATTAAAGTGATTTTTAATTTAAATAAATTTGTTTAATTAATTTTTTAGGAAAAATGAAAAAAGTTTTTAGTTTATTAGCAATGGCAGCCATCGTACTGTCAGTAGGTTTAAGTAGCTGTGCTAAGGAAGATACAGCAGATTCCTTAAACGTAGATTTGAATCGTACAGCAACTATCAAGGGTAAAATCCTGATCAACGAAGACGAAACCAAAACTGAACCGACCTGGTCTGCACCCAGGGAAGTGGTAATCTCTGCAACTGTTCCTTATACCAGTCTTAACGGAAATGCTGCAGGCGGAACGTATGTTATTCCGTCAAGTAACATCAGTTATACTGCATCGACAGGAGAATTCACCATTACAGCTCCTGTAGGTGTAAGCGGTTCTGTTGTAAGCGTAAAACTGAGCCAATTTACAGGAAGTGTCAGAGTAGCTGATCCTGCCAATGCAGGTAGCAGTAAGACCATCAACGTAATATGGGATAGCCAGGAAAAAGATTCTAATTCAGCAAAACCAGGAGAAACAGTATATCTTGATCAATGGGAGTTAAGTACAGACGCTTATTATACTGAAGTTAAAAACGCTGGTGACAAAATCTAATAATTCTTATTTACATATAAAGAAGATAACATGAAAAAAATATTTATGTCACTCAGCTTGTGTCTATGCGTGGCTTTCGCTGTACAGGCACAGGATCTGGTAGTGATTGAAGAAACCATGAATGACCCCGCCTTTTCAAGCAAACGCGGTGTTTCCCTTCTTCCCCAGGCCGGAGATTATGCTCTGGGTATCGATGCAACCCCTTTTCTGAATTACATGGGTAATTTTTTCGGAAAATCAAATGACAATAATTTTGCCGACAAGATGTTCAATGGTGTAAATAATACCATTTACGGTAAATATTTTCTGGAAGATGATCGTGCCATCCGTGCTAAATTACGGTTGAATATCTATAAAGATCAGAACAAAGGCACTGTAACAAACGATACGGAAATTGCAAATAATCCGTTGAACTCTTTTGCTACCATCGTGGATGTTCAGAATGTCAATACCCAGGATATTGAATTGTATGTGGGTTATGAATTTCGTCGTGGTCGTGGCCGTGTACAGGGTTTCTATGGTGGTGAACTGGGTCTGGGATATGCCGGTGGCAAATATTCCTATGATTATGGTAACCCCATGACCGAATTGAATCAGACCCCTACAACAACAGATTTTGACAACCCGGCCAATACAGGTCCTATGGGTTTTCGTCAGACTGAATTAAAAATGGGTAAAACTTTCAACCTTGGTGTAGGTGCATTTGTGGGTGTAGAATATTTCTTCGCTCCCCAGATGTCTATCGGTGGTGAACTTAATCTTGCATTTATTTACTCCATCAAAGGACAATCGGAATGGAAAGCTGAAACATTTGATGCAGCTTCCAACAGGGTTCAAACTGTTGAAGGAAGGTTAAGAAATTCTGCTGATTTAGCCAGTACTGCAGGAGTCAGGACCGCTACCACAGGACAAGTTTTCTTAATGTTCCATTTTTAATCATTGGTAATCCAAAAGACTAATTTTTTAGTCTTAACAGATAAAAATAAGAGGGTACAAGTTTGATCTTGTATCCTTTTATTTTTATCTTCTTTTCTGTTTTTAATATTAAAACACAAAGAGAAATACGAATTTATCTTTCAGTAATTCCCGTAATTTCCCATAAGCGATCCGCATCTGCGTTTTAATGGTATTTTCAGTTATATCCAGCTTTTCCGAGATCTCTTTATACGATTTTTCTTCCATATGGTTCATCAGGAATATCTGCCTGCATTTTGCAGGTAATTTCTCGATGGCATCCTCAATGATCTGTTTCACTTCTTTCCGGTCGACATAACTGAACGGATGGTCCATTTGAAGGATCAGTTCTTCCTGATAATCCAGCATTTTTTCCTGAATATTTTCTTTTAGTTGTTGCTGGGCCTTGAGATGCCGTATGTGATTCAGTGCTTTATTCCGGATGATCTTCAGCAAGTAAGGACGAAGGGAAGTATGGATCGTATCCCGCTTATTCCAAAGGGCAATAAAAGACTCCGCAGCAATATCCTCCGCAACAACTATATCGTGGACAAATACGGTTGCGACAGCACAGGACCACTCATAATAACTTTCAAATTGCTGATTGAAGTCCTCAATATTCTGAATGACTAACTTTCCCTTTGACGGCACATTCATAATCTTTACAGTACATTGCAAATGTATGTAAAAAAATGAATGATACAATCCACAATAATTTTTATTATCTTTAATATGACCGGTTTGCCATCAGACAGGTTCACCCTGAAATATGCCTGTATCTAAACAATCAGATTGTTTATGGTTGTTTTCACAGCAGCAAACCATACTCATCAGGCAATATGAATCCGGCGCCTTCCGATAATAAAAAATTTATGATTTTATCCAGCTCATCTATTTTCAATTGATCCCAACCATTGGGATGAGCCTGCAGGATCATGTAGTCAGTATATTTATTTTTTGCAGACTGATAATTATCCAAAAAATAGGAAAAACTGATATTCCCGGTACCGTTCTCGATATTTACCCTATTGTTCAGGTATTTTATTCCGGAAACAGATGTAGGCAGAACACTTGCAAACATAAATACATGAAAATCAGCATTTTCCGAAATCACCCTATTGGTGATCGTATCGCTTGCATTATATGGAGTGCCAAAAGTCCTGAGCGTGATCCCTAATAATTTGTTTATCTTCTGTGCAGCCTGTTCAAAATGATCTTTTTGGTAGACATATGATGTCCCCTGAAATTCGGGTTTTTTATGGTCCAGTCCATGATGCCACATCTCAAATAAGACTTCATTACGATCATTCACCGCTTCCAGATAAGGTTGAAGCGTGATAAAGGCAGTTTCATCCAACCGGTTGGCAATGATCCCAAAAGAGGCTTTGATCTTTTTTTGTTTTAAATAATCAAGCGTTTTTTTACATGTGCAGATAGAATCCCTTACACCTAAATCATCAAATTTCAGGATGATATAAGGTGCCGCAAAAAGAGTGTTGATCGATATAAGCAGAAAAAACAGACAAATATTTTTCTTCATTTTTCTATTATAAATTTTCACCTGACTACATCAAATAATAATGGCTAAGTCCAACATCAGTGATCCCGGGAAAAACAAAAATAATTCTTTTCCTTATATATCCTTCTTCTATCTGGATAAGATATCATTCCCACCGGAATGAGGTAAAATATTGATACCACTACACTTGGATTCCTTTCTCGACTACATGCCGGTAGATATCCATTCCTTCCGGCTTTCCGGACCGGTCATTTTTGAGAAAACTATAAGCCAGGAAACCAAAGTACAAAAAATATGATGACAGACTTATATAATCGACAATTGATGATTGCATATTGAATATTTACAAATAACTGTTAATATGAAAAATTCAAATAACAAATGTGTAAATATATCATGTAAGTAAGTCTTAACAATTAATTTATATTAAGCCGCATGGGCAAATTTAATATAGAGTTCATTTCCGACCGCGGCCAACGCTCTATTGGTAGCGTAAAGCAGAGAGTCTGTGGAAAAATAATCCGCAGGTCTAAGCCATTTGCCTTTAAGTATGCGCCAAAGTGTTTCAGCGATATTGAGATGTGGGCTGTATGGAGGAAGGAAAAACAGAAAAAGACCTCTTTTTTTCCATGCCGGTCGAAGCTCGGCAATAAGTTTACAACGATGTACTTTGGCGTTGTCAAGCACAACAAAAGTATTCTTCCGGATGCGGAAAGAAAGTCGGTCAAGGAAATCGGCGACTTTGTCTGCCGTAATACTTTCGGTTGTGGAGAATCCATCATATCGGTTATTGCGGTCAATCATACCGAATATATTGAGCCTCATTCCTTTTTGAGAAGGTATAAAGACATCCTCACCTCGGAATTGCCAGCCATAAGGAACATATCCTTCGGAGCAGATATGACTCTCATCTCCAAAATAAAGGTCGATGAATCCGTCAGTTGCCTGTTGTTCGAGTTCCTGCAGCTTCTCGGTCTTATACGCGTAGAGCGGCGGCGAGGGTTTCCCCTTGGGACGTTTTCTTATACGTCTATATCTCGCGCCAATGCGGATAAAAAAGCCCTGAAAGTACTCTCGCTCGCTTCTTTTCCAGAGGCTTGCCGCCAAGCTTCCTTCGCCATTTTCACACTCTGTCTGTCCTCCTCGATGGCTTTGCGGACTGTTTCCTCGTCTGAACAATCCATTATCGGCTTGCGACCACGTCCGGGTCTGGTTTCCAGACCATGGATGCCTTCCGATTCGAACCGTTTTATCCAAGAGTTTACGGATATATGCGTCATTTCCGTCTGTGATCCGACTTCTTTTGATGTCAAACCTTGTGATTTCAAGAGGATAGCACGACAACGAATACGGAATGAGTGGCTCTTGCCTTTGCGAAATCCATTCTCTAATTGCAGACGTTGTTTGTCTGTCAATTCTATAACCTTGATTTTTGCGATAGCTAGATGTATTTATGCGTTTACACAAACATATAATAGAAATTTGATATAAACTAATTCTCAACATCTACTTAATCTATATAACATACAACATGTCAATTTTCATCCAATACCAGACGAAATCCGATATCATAACTGCTGAAAACCGATGAATGCCGGTTAAAATACGTTACGGTGCAGTTCCCGGCTTCACTGTTCCATGCTCCGCCACAAATATGGTATGCTTTTGCATCGGGAGTATTCGGGGTAGAAACCCATTCCCATACATTTCCAGACATATCATATATCCCCAGTTCATTAGGTTCCAGTGATCCTACCGGATGCGGCGAACCTCCCGAGTTCTTTGTATACCAGGTTACCCGGGCAATATCTTTACTTCCGCTGAAAGACCGGGCCTCCTTTGTTGCAATTCCTCCTTTAGCAGCGAAAATCCATTCGTCGTTGGTAGGTAACCGGTAGCTTTTACCGGTCATTTTATTCAGTTTTCCGACAAAAACCTGCACGTCTTTCCAGCTCACATTCATTACCGGTAAAGTCTCTCCCTGAAAATGCGACGGATTATCTCCCATCACGGCATACCATTGTTTTTGGGTAATTTCATATTTCCCTATCGAGATCCGTTTTTTATCCATATCCATACTTTGCATTTCCTTCGCAATAGAGGCTATTTCATCAGCAGTATTGCATATTATTTTATCCGCTGTACCGATCTTTACCGGTTTTTCCCAATCATTCCGCATCTGATAGGGCATCATGTAGATATTACCCTGTGAATCTCCAAAATAAAGCTGGGAAATACTGAAAATATCAGAATGACCGTCTGCCCACATGCAATAAAACGGATCTTTTGCTTTGACAGGCCTGCGGACGTATCCGTGATTGCGCGGACTATCTTTGGTATAAGTATATTTTCTCTTCCATGTAGCGCCACGGTTATTGCTCTCCCATGAAACGACCTCGCCACCTGTCCCCCACTTCTGCGGACCGGGATCTGTAGGAGCAATAACCATCCAGGTATTTCCTTCTACCCAGATACTTCCCGAATCATAATTATGGGTGGATGTAGTGATGGGGGAATGTTTCCATTTTTTACCTGTCCAATGGCATACATACCACTGACGGGCTCCGTTTACAGGGCCGGATTCCCATCCTTCGCTTGTTAAGTACAGGATAACAGGGTTATCCTGGGTATCAAAATTGATGTCTTTTACATACAGGTTCTTCCCTTCCGATTCGACTTCAAGTACCAGCGACGGGTTCAAACGGTCTTTTACCGGTAAATCGATCCGTTTTCCGTCTACTGTGGTCCAGGTTTTGCCAAAATCGGTAGTCTGAAGGTAATACATATTTGTCCGGTAATCCACTTTTCCATCCGGATGCCGGTTAAAGGCTATGGCTATTTTATTCCCCTGATGCCCGGTAGTACTGTAATGTCCCGAATGTTTTTCGCCCTCACCGATAATGGATGCTATTTGTCGATGATCACTCCAGTTTCTTCCGTCAGGACTTGTCTGGAAAAAAAGCTGGCGAACGCCGTCGTAACGGGTGAAAAACAGAAAATGTCCCTGACCCTCCACGTATATAGGTTGCGGATAAGCCATAACAGAAGAATTGATCAGCTCGAATTCCGAAATATCATAGGGTTTCAGGCTGCGGTAACGGTGTCCGGGACGTGAATTGGCCCTTCCTGCTACATATACCCATATATAACCCTGGGAATCTATCAATATAGTGGGGTCATCATGCGGATCATTCACTTTCTCCTTATCAAAAACAACCACAGGCCTGGATATCATTCCCGTTTTATGATCGAAGCAACCGACCATACAGAGGAGGCGTCTTTCTTCAATTGAAGGGGTACCGCCATATACAAAAAATGTTTTGTTCACTTCCGGAGCATATATGGCAAGCGGATCGTGTTTCACGGTATAAGTCCCCAATCCTCCTGAGTATTTATATCCGTATTCGGATTTTCCCAGAGAGAACCAGATCCCTCTATAGCCGTCTATCGTTTGATTATTGAGCAATGATTGGGCTGAAACAACGCCGGTCATAAAAACCAGCATCAGGCATATTTTACAACATTTCATTTTTTAAGGATTTAAATCACAGATCATTCAGAAAAGACAATTATTTTAATTTTATTACTTCACTTGCAGCCAGTAGAAAAGCGCCTGTCCCATACACTTCCCAGCTATCGGCATTAAAGTTTTTACGTGGATCTGCTCCCACAGGCTGTACCCAGCCTATCCTTCCTTCCTCATTCACACAGCCATTCAAAGCAATCCACGCTTTCCTGACAACAGGAAGATAAGTCGCTTTATCCAATAATTTATTATTAATCCCCCATGCCAATGCATAACAGAAAAATCCCGATCCGCTGACTTCACCTCCGGGATAAGAATCCGGATCGAGCAGGCTGGCACGCCATAATCCGTCGGATTGCTGTATCGAAGCAATTTTTGCAGCTATTTCTTTAAACAATGTCTCATAAAATGACCGTTGAGGATAATCCTTAGGGAGTTCGTCCAGAATACGGGCCAATCCACCCATTACCCATCCATTACCACGAGACCAGAATATTTTCTTCCCATTTGCTTCAAACCGGCCTTTTCCATCTTTTCTGATCACATAATTCAGGTCACGGGCAAAAAGACACTCTTCTTTATTATAGAGCAGATCATAACATTCTTTAAAATATTCATCAGTTTTTCTGAAATATTCATCATCCCCTGTCGTTACCCCTAATTTTACCAATACGGGCGGTGCCATGAATAACGCATCACACCACCACCATTTAATGATTTCTATCTTCCCCCTATCAGGATAAGGATTGTTCATAAAAAGCTGTATGGTATCTATGGTCGGCTGTATCATCTCCTGCTTTTTCTCTTGCCGGTAAAGATCAATATATGCCTGGCAAATAGCTATATGATCAGCATGCCAGTAAAACCGCCCGGGTTTCCATTCCGTACGTTCCCCCATATCCAGCAATGCCTGGTATATACTTTTCGACTTCGTGGTTTCCCATGCAGCAAATACGCCAGCATAAAATGCGCCATTCGTCCAGGAGCGGGGATCGTGCTTGGGATATTTTAACTGCCATTCGGTCACCTTAAGCACCGTTTCTCTGATATATTTTTTACCGAACATTTTTTTATCAGGAATTTGGGAAAATCCCGTAAAACAAACTATGAACAGTATAAATAATATGATATTCTTTTTAAACATAGATTATTGATTATCGAATATATACAACAACACATTTTTCAATATGAAAGGGTGTCTAATTACTTGTTATGACTCGGAAAATCAGGATAAGTGATTGAAAAAGTAAATCCGCCAATTGACCTTTACCTGTTTATCCTGATTCAATCGTTTGTCATACCAAACCACCTGGTTTATTTTACTGCTATCCGGTTTCTCATACGTAATAAAGCTTCTACATAATAATAATCGGCATAAGAAAGCGGTACATCCACTTCTGAATTATGCGGCAACGAACCGACAGAATGTTTCAGGAGGAAGTTGCCGTTGGTACCGGCCCCGGCAAAATACTCAGGGGAAGATAGTGTCCGGATCTGCTTCTCTGCTACCTGTAAGTAGTTCCCTGATTCTGGCTGGTCTACATATCCACTTAATTCTATCAGGGCGGAGGCCATGATGGCGCCAGCGGAGGCATCGCGTAAGGTATTAGGGATATCAGGGGCATTGAAATCCCAGTAAGGGATCTTGTCTTCAGGCAGGTTAGGATGGTTCAATATAAAATCCGCAATATGCATCGCCTGTTCAAGGTATCTTTTCTCCCTGGTCTCACGGTAGGTCATCACATAACCGTAAAGGCCCCATGCTTCACCCCGTGACCAGGTAGACCCGTCGGAAAAACCCTGCGAGGTGTTTTTCTTTTCGGGTTGTCCTGAAATGGTATCATAGGAGACTACATGGTAGGTGCTGTAATCGGGACGGAAATGGTTGGCTATGGTCTTATCGGCATGTGAGATACTCATATCTTTATACTTAGGGTCTCCTGATGTCCGGGAAGCCCAGAACAGGAACTCCAGGTTCATCATGTTGTCGATGATCACGGGAAACTGCCATTTGTTGTTGCTTTCCCAGGATTTAATACAGCCTGCTACCGGATTGTAACGGCTGGCTAAGGATTCCGCTCCGGTAAGCATGATGTCCTTATATTCTTTGGTTTGTGTTAAACGGTACCCGTTACCGTAACTGCAATAAAGCATAAA
>JAISOY010000050.1 GCA_031275285.1 Bacteroidales bacterium
CATGATGAAAATGCAGCATTATTGGGAGGGGTAAGCGGACATGCCGGCGTATTCGGCAATGCCAATGACCTCGCCAAACTGATGCAGATGTACCTGAATATGGGAATATATGGCGGTGAACGGTATATTGAAGAAAAAACCATGGAAACATTTACCTCAGCCCCGTTCCGCAGGCAGGGAAACCGCCGGGGGATCGGATTTGATAAGCCTGAGACAGATTCCAGGAAGCAGAATCCCGCTGCTGGAAACGCATCATTGGAAAGCTTTGGCCATAGCGGCTTTACCGGAACATATGCCTGGGCAGATCCTAAGACCGGACTATTGCTCGTTTTTTTATCCAACCGGATATGCCCTGAAACCACCAATACCAAATTGATTACCTCCGATTTACGAACAAGGGTTTTTGAATTACTGACCGACGCGATAGAAACAAAAGAATAACTGCGTATATTTACATCCGTTAAATATCCTGTTTTGAGCTTTTTATACCAGGCTTTCGGCCTTAACATACATGCACAGTTTGAATGTCCGGAATTAACACCCAATACCACGGATACCGTTGCGGACATATTTTTCCGCGAGGGCTTTGTTGCGGAACATCTGGAAAATGCATCCATCATTGGGGAATGGGTGGAAGTACTTCCACAACTGGTACTATTGCACATTGACCAGGTGGGCCGTTTCCTGGTTGAAAACGGAAAAACCATTACCGTTTATCCACATAAGGAAACATCCCGGGAAATGATCCGTTTATTCCTGCTGGGTTCGGCCATGGGGGCTTTACTTTACCAACGTGGTATTTTACCCTTCCATGGAAGTTCGGTAAATAAAGACGGGCAATCCATGGTCTTTTCCGGTCCGTCAGGAATAGGAAAGTCCACACTAGCCGCATCGATGATGAAAAAGGGGTTTCAATTGTTGAGTGATGATGTAACGGCCATTACATTTTCTCCGGATGGGATTCCGGAGACATCTCCCGGTATCCCGCAAATCAAATTATGCAGGGATTCCATACAACAACTGGAATTCGATGTGAACCGGGGAAGAATGCTCGGGCAGAGTGGAAAAATCGGTTTCTCACCATACAATCAGGTGGCATCCCATACATTCCCTTTGCAGGCTATTTATATACTTGGTCGTCATCCAAAGAAGCAGACAGAGGTAGTCCCATTATACGGAATAGATAAATTCCATGCTTTACGGATGAATACCTACCGGCCGTTATTTGTTAAAGCTATGGGGATAGAACAGGAACATTTCGACCAGCTGAAAAAACTGGCTTCCGGTACGGATGTTTACCTTATACTGCGTCCGGAAAACGGATTCCATTTAGATGAAATCGTTGCAAAAATTGAAAAATCGATGATTGAATGACATTCTCAAAAAACATATATATATTTTTGGTACTATCAGCCCTGGGCGTCTTCATGTCGTGTTCTAAAAACGATATCTCTAACGATGCATCATATCAGCTGGACTTTTCAGTCGATACCCTGCGCTTTGATACCGTATTTACCGAATTGGGGTCGGCAACAAAACGGCTGATGGTGTACAATCCGAATAAGAAAAAAGTCCGTAGCCAGATCATCCTTTCCGGAAAAGAAACTCCTTTCAGGTTCAATATTGATGGCAGGCCTGTTGAAAACACGTGCAATGTTGAAATTGCCGCCGAGGACAGCATGTACATTTTTGTGGAAGCAACGATACATCCTTTGAACGACGAGTGGCCGGTATTGGTGACTGATTCTGTTATTTTTGAAACCAATGGCAACCGCCAGAAAGTTCTTACGGAAGCATACGGACAGGATGTATTTATTTTACGCGATGATACAATCCAATCTCAGGTATGGCAGGGAAATAAACCATACCTGATCTACGGACGCCTGGTCGTAGACTCATTACACACACTAAAAATCGGTCCCGGAGTAAAAGTACACATGTATCAGGGAGCAGACCTGCTTGTTAAAGGCTCACTGGTTGCAGAAGGTACCACAGAAGAACCGGTTATCTTTTCGGGCAGCCGTACCGAAGTGTTGTACGATGACATCCCCGGCCAATGGGGCAGTATTATCTTTTCTACGACGAGCCGTGACAATATTTTAAGGAATGTCTACATTCGTAACGGCACCAATGGGATTTTGCTGAGCACCTCTTCTTATGATGCAGTTCCATATCTTTTACTTGATGCGGTTGTGATCCGGGACATGTCTTACTCCTGCCTGATGACCTTTTCCTCGGATCTTGACGCCTATAATTGCCTGATAGCAAATTGCGGTTACTATACCACAGGTCTTTTCGGTGGAGGAACAAGCCGCTTCACCCACTGTACCATGGTAAATAACTATTCAGCATACACCAGACGCAAAAGCATCCCGGTTCTATCCATCAGCCACGCATATCCACCGGAGGGTACGGAAAACAAAACCGGCATTCCATTGGCAGTTACCGTAAATAACAGCATTATCTATGGAACCCTGAACAATGAATTATTACCCGGCAATGATGTGGATTATAAATTCCATCATTGTTTACTGCGTACGACCATTAATTCGCCGTTTTTTGAAAATGTGCTCACCCAGGCTAACCCATTATTCATTGATCCCATCGGAGGAAATTTTCGCCTGGAAGAAACATCCCCTGCCCGTAATGCGGGAGACATCATTATTTCCGAAAGTATTCCTCTCGACCTGGACGGAAATAACAGGATACTGGACGGAAAACCTGATCTGGGGGCTTACGAGTGGAAATCGGAGTAAATCGTTGTTTTGTATCCGATTTTATTGTATTATTGCGTTCCGTGAACATTTAAGTATTACCGGTAAATTAATATCGCATTTGATAAATGTAACCAGATCAAATAATGCGACTTAAGAAAAACAAATAGCATTGGATACTTAACTTGTCATTCATATTAATCAGAACAAGTATGGTGGATAAAGTTTTAAATACAGTGGCATATATCGAGGAGAAGATCAATGATTTTCGTCCCGATTGGGGTATTATATTAGGTACAGACCTGGGTGGTCTTGTCAATGAAATTGAGATAGTCCATACCTTTCACTACAGGGATATTCCGAATTTTCCCGAATCGACAGTGGAAAGCCATAAAGGTCTCCTTATTTTTGGCTATTTGTCGGGACAGAAGGTTGTAGCCATGCAGGGCAGGTTTCATTATTATGAAGGATATACCATGGATCAGGTTACTTTCCCGGTCCGTGTGATGAAATTCCTGGGTATTCGTCGCCTGATCATATCCAATGCAAGCGGTGGAGTCAACCCTGATTACGAAATCGGAGATATCATGATCCTGAATGACCATATCAATCTGATGCCGAACCCATTGATTGGAGAAAACATCGCGATGCTGGGTTCCCGCTTCCCGGATATGAGTGAACCATATGATAAGAAGATGATCGACACTGGGCAAGAGATTGCAAAGCGCCTGAAAATACGCTGCCATACAGGATGCTATGTCGGGCTAACCGGACCGACACTGGAAACCCCTAAAGAATACCAGTATGTCCGGATAATCGGAGGAGATGTTGTGGGAATGTCTACTGTTCCTGAAGTAATTGTAGCACGTCATATGAGCCTCCCTTGTTTTGCAGTTTCCATTATTACCGATCTGGGTGTTCCCGGAAAAATCAAAGAAGTAGGCATTTCAGATGTAGTAAATGCAGCCGGTGAAGCAGAGCCTAAGATGACCGAAATGATCAAGGAATTGATCATGGTAACGGTTTAATAATTACTGTAACAAAGCTGAAATTTATTCTTTCAGATGTTTGTATTCTTCCCGTAATTTTTTCGGTAATTTCCTGATGACCTCACTTACCGAATGATCGATTAATTCTTTGATCAAAATATCGGATACATCACTTTCAAGACCAACAGCATTCCAGAGCAGGGTATTGGCATAATGTCCCCTTTCCACACCCTCATAACGCTCCCTTAGTTCAACAGAACGGTCCGCATCACATTTCAGGTTTACCTTGAAACTATCTTTGGGTGTGATACTGATATAAGCGAACATTTTTCCCATTATTTTGAAGACTAGTATTGTATCATCAAATGGAAAGCTTTCCGAAGCTCCTTTTACTGACAGGCAATACTCCCTCAACTCTTCAATATTCATTGGTCTATTTATTTTTACATCGGTGATCCAAAAATAGCTGATATTTTTTATTCAATTCCTAAGTGCCGTCTGTAAATTTGATCAAAGTAGCTCTTTACCAGCACACATAGATAGAAAAAAATCACAGGGGCTCGGGTACAGGCTATGATCACTTTCACAATTATTCTTGTACTTTTGTACTTTCAAAAAAGTATCAATGAAAATATATCTTTATTTTTTCTACTTCTTTTTTTATACATGTGGTCATGCGCAACCTTATGCTCCGGTTCCTGATTGGTATCAGGACTATGATATAAAATTTTATAAAATAGACATCGAAGCTGATCATATGACCACTGCTATAAAAGGAAAGGCAGATGTGGTGGCAGCTATTGAAAAAACAGGACTGGACCGCCTTATATTAGAATTGGGTGATCATCTGCATGTAGATTCGGTTTGGTTAGACGGGAACCCGGTTTCATTCCGTCATGCAGACGGGCTTCTTTATGCTTATAGTTCCTTCGTATTGACCGAAAATCAGGATTACACGATTTCTGTAAGCTATTCCGTTGCAGATAAGAAAAATGAAGGTTTTTTCTCAGCCATCACCAATCGTAAAGATGATTCCTGGAATATACCGGTCACATGGACGCTTTCCCAGCCGTATAATGCAAAAAACTGGTTCCCCTGCAAACAACACCTTCCGGACAAAGCAGATTCCGCTTACCTATTCATTACAGTTCCCGGACATTTGAAAGCAGGTGCGCCGGGTATCCTTTCATCGGTAACACCTATGCCGGACAACAAACTGCGTTATGAATGGAAGACCCGTTATCCGGTGGCATATTATCTATTGTCTTTTGCTGTCTCGGAATACCGGGAATACAATATCTATACCTCCAACGAACAAACCGGGGATCCGGTCCTGATCCAGAACTATATTTATGATAGGGACGGCTATCTGGAAAATAATCAATCCTGGATCGATACTACCCGGTCATTGATAGGATTATATTCCAAATTATTCCTGCCATATCCTTTCGCTAATGAAAAATACGGACATTGTGCAGCACCTATGGGTGGTGGGATGGAACATCAAACCATGACCACCATTTCCTCCTTCGATTTCTTGCTGGTGGCCCATGAACTGGCACACCAATGGTTCGGCAACCTGGTGACATGCGCTTCTTTTCAGGATGTATGGATCAATGAAGGATTTGCTACCTATAGTGAATACCTGGCATTGGAATATCTGGGATCAGCAAGAAAAGCCACCCGGTGGATGCTTGACACCCATGAGATGGCTACCTGGTCAAAACAGGGATCGATATTTATCCCGAAGGAATCGGCAAATGATATATGGCGGATATTCAGCATGAGCCTAAGTTACAAGAAAGGAGCGGCTTTGGTACATTATATCCGTTATATCATCAACGATGATGAAACATTTTTCGGCCTGTTACGCGAATTCCTGAAAAAATATGCCTTTTCAGTAGCCACGGGTATGGATTTCAAAAACTTTGCACAGGAATATACGGGAATAGACCTCACGCACTGCTTTGATCAGTGGTATTTTGGAGAAGGACATCCTGTATTTGGCATCTCCTGGCGGAAAAACGGACCAAATGTCGAATTATTGCTGGAGCATACCGGTTCTTCCAAATCGAATCCATTATTCATAACCGATTTAGATATATGTTTCAACCGGTCCGGAGCCAATGATACCTTAATCCGTGTACCTATCCTTACCAACAAAGAGTTTTTTGTTTTCGACATTCCCGGTAATGTAACCGAGATTAAAATTGATCCGTACTACTATGTACTTAAAGAGATACAAAGCCTGGTTAAGGTAAAGGATTTTCCCACTGCGGACGATATGATACAATGTGATACATATATCAAAAGACGTCAAAACCTGATGGTGAATTTTTCTAAAGAAACAGAGCGGAATTGCCGCCTAAAATTAACCGATCCCCAAGGGACAAAAGTATATCTGGACGTTTCTTCAGGAAAGAAAAGAACCATAACACTTCCTATGGAAGATTTACCTGATGGGAATTATCTATTATATGTAAATAACGGCAAAGACCAGTATATCCGTAATATACTGAAAGCAAATAAGTAATTCAATAGTTTCAGAAGCTGTTTAACATTATATAAGATATAACGACACCCGGGCTTCCTACATAGGTACTATTAATTAGAGGGTACTGCGGATTCTTCCGGTATTTCTTCCGGAAGCGCTACGGTAGTCGTATCGAGTTTAAAATACTCCTGTTTAAGATCTTCACTAATCATCAACCTGGACTTAAAAGACGGGGTAGCCGATGGTTCATTGATAATTTCATCAATGGTCTTTTTAAGATGATCATACATTTGTTGCCTGAGGTTTACCTGCACGGATGCCAGGGTCTGTTTTTTTGCAGGAGTAAATAAATCCTTGTATTTGGCTTTTGCCAGTCTGAATTTTATTTTATCCGGAGTACCCGAAATATTCAATCCGAGTTTAAAAGGCAGCGGGGATTTCAAAACGGAAATATGGTAATCAAAACTCATGTCAAGGTTCTGTACCCCTCCTACTCCTACGGTATACCTATCGATAGAGACCATAAAGGGAAAAACCATCAGGCTGTTGTCTTCCATGATAAACTCAACCGATATGGAATCGATCATATTCCGTTTCTTATTTTTAAACATCAACATTTTCGATATTTCTGCAAACGTTTCCCCATCAAGCAAAACCATATTTTTACCATGCAGATAGCACGAAGCACTCGTTTCCGGAAGAATAAAATCCGATTTTTCGTCCAACTCACTCATGATTGCCATATTACAACTAACCACCCCTTCGAAGGATTTTAACATCGGAGCCAGTGTATCGATCATCGGAAATCCTCCCAACAACTCTTTTATGTAGATCCTGTCCATCTTAATATCCAGGCCCAAATTGGCTTTCTTTTTATCGGTCGCCTTATACACAAGGGATAAATCTACATTTCCTACTTCAGAACTCAGTTGCAGGTCGGGTAAACGAAGTGACTGATTCCGGATTATGACCTTACCGGCGACATTATCCAGCAAAAGATTACTAAAAACGGCCTTTTTTAATTTTGTATCCAACTCAAAATCAATATTCCTCGGAATAACAAATATACCTGTAGCGGTATCCGATGGTCCGGTAAGATCATTGGTATCATCGAAGACTACCTGAGCAATCGAATCCCTTCGATTTACATCGCTGCCGGCAAATTCGGTCCCTGCAGCAATGGCTCGTATTATTTCATTGACATCCAGTGTGTCCGACTCAATGCCCAATCTGGCCGTTAATCGTCCGTTACGGAGTAATAACTGCTGGATTCCTTCAATACTACCGGTAAGCATCAGGTCTGAAACTCCCGCTTTAAAACGGGTATTGGTTAATGAGAGGCTATTGGTCGTGAATCCCAGTTCAGACTGTATCATCTTTACAGGTAAAGGAAAGAAGGGGGTTCTCAGGTTCATATCTTTGCATTGGAAGGAACCTGATAGATCCATGTCGCGTATCAGTTTTCTGGCATCTTCCGATGCCAGCTGGAAAGAAAGGTATGAATCCTGGTTCTGCCTGCGAAGGGAATCAAACCGTTGTACCCATGCAGAGTCAGCCCTGGTATGCTGTTGCTCCCGTCTTCTTCCGGATTCCCTTTGTTTCATTCTCATCTGGAAAGAGGCATTATTGATATATCCCCCTGCTACGGGCATACGGGCACCCAGGTTATCCAGGTTGATCCGTGCAATGAGCTCTGGTTTTTTCGGATTATCCGGGGATGGAACCATTCTCAGGGATGCGGATGTTTTCAAAGCAAGTGCTTTCACTGAATCGCCCATATCCAAAAAGATATTTTCAGACCTGAAAGATGTAGAAACCGCAGCAATCGTATTCGAATCCCTGGGCGCAGTAGTCCGGAACCGTACCGATAATTTCCCGGCTTTTGCAAGTACTCCATTGCCTGTATCCAGCGATATACTGTCAATATCAACATTTCCCCTCAATAGGGTTTCGACTTCCCGGCCCCTGATACTGTCCTTCACATTACTTCCTAACCGGACACTGGCCATCGAAGCAAAAAGATCCAATCCGTCTGTACCCTTTAACAATACATCATCGACATCTATTCCCCCGCTTGCTTTTATCTTACCGTAATTGCCATTCATCACCTCATCCATAAAAAAGCTTCCGGAAAGGTCCATTTTGATGAAACCACCCATCTGCATGCTGTCAC
>JAISOY010000051.1 GCA_031275285.1 Bacteroidales bacterium
GTCGGGATAATATTCATTGAGATAGTTCTGTATCTCATCCATCGAGGCAACCAATTCCTTAGGCGAGGTATAATCGACTATCAGTTCGCCATAGGAAAGCGAAGGGTCTGCAATGCTCCTGACCAGATTGTAACGGCTGGGGGTCCCTCCTATTGATGTGGTTACGTGTGTTATTTCATCGCGCGCCAGCAGGTAGTCCTCAATGGTTTCCAGATCAGACTTCACACGGGTGCTGTTCACCCCTTCGGGCAGTTTATATTCGATATACAGCTGGTCGTAATCCATGTCGGGAAAGAAACCCTGCGGCAGCAAACGGTAGCAGAACACGCTGATCAGTACCATCACAACACCTATGCTCAGCGAAGTGATGCGGTGCGACAGCACCCACGTCAATATCCTGCGTAATAAACGGTAATATTTATTGTCAAACGGATCTTTATCGATTTTGCTTTCCTTTATTTTCAAGGTCTTGTTGGCATGAATAGGAACCAGGGTCAGTGCCAGTACCCAGCTCAACAGGAGCGAAACGGCAAGTACGATGAAAAGGTCACGTACATAAATTCCAGCTGTGTCGGGCGATAAGAATATCGGGAAAAATGCCAGGATGGCGATCAGCGTAGCGCCCAGCAATGGCATGGCGGTTTTCTGTCCGATGGCAGTGAGCGCCTGCTTTCGCGGAACACCGCGCTGCAGATCGATCTGGATGCCGTCGAGTATGACGATGGCATTGTCGACCAGCATTCCCATAGCCAGCACGAACGATGCTAATGAAACACGTTGCAGGGTACCGTCGAACATATTCAGGATCATTAAAGAGCCGAAAACGGTAACTATCAGGCTTACACCGAGGATAATACCGCTACGGAAACCCATAGTGAACATCAACAACACCACTACGATCAGAACCGACTCAACCAGGTTGACCATGAAAGAATTCAATGCGACATTGACCCTTTCCGGCTGAAAAAATACCTTGTTCACTTCCATACCCACCGGTAGGCGCTCGGTTTCCATGTGTTCAAGCAATTCGTCCGCCTGTTTGCCGATCTTGGTGATGTCGGTTCCGCTCAATGCCGAGATAGAGATCCCCAATGCCCGTTGTTTATCATAACGGAGTTCATTACGGACAGGACTTTCATAACCTGTACTGATCCGTGCGATGTCCCGCAAACGTAACTGGTCGTCCTCATGTCCCTGTAACAACAGGTTGCCGATATCCTCCACAGTTTTATATTTATCATTGACCGAAACGCGGATGCGTACATCGCCGCTTTCGTAATATCCCGAATAAATGGTTTTGTTTTGTCCGTTCAGTGTGGAAAGGACTTCGGCAGGGTGGACGCCAAGGTTTGCCAGTTTGTCTTCATACAGTTCTATATTGATGCATTCGTTCCGTTTACCGTAGATACTGACATTCGAAACGCCTTCAATTTTCTGTACTTCGCGTTTGATCAGATCTGCATATTTTCCGACTTCTTCATCGGTGTATCCTTCGTCATAAGTCAAAGCATACACCATTCCGAAGACATCCCCGAAATCATCCATCACAATGGAGGTGGAAGCTCCTTCGGGAAGACTGCCCTGTACATCACTTACCTTACGGCGCAGCAAATCCCAGCACTGTTCTACTTCATCATTCTGTACAAGGGTCGATAATTCAACGGTGATCATCGACATATCGTTCATCGAACGGCTGGTAACATCATCCACGTTTTTCATCGAACGGATGCTTTTTTCCAGGACATCGCTCACTTCCAATTCTACCTGATGTGCCGATGCTCCCGGATAAAGCGTTACAACGGTGGCCTGCTTCACTTTCAATTCAGGGTCTTCGAGTTTGCTCATACCGTAGTATGAGCCTATTCCGCCGATCACCAGCACGACAACAAGGAAATAAACCAACTTCCGGTTGTCGAGTGCCCAGTTCCCAATATTCATCATAACAAACCTCCCACGTTAGTTGGTGAATCTTCGGGTAGTAATTTAACCTTTTCGTTGTCGGACAAGGAATGAACGCCTGCCGATACGACCCGTTCGCCTGCTTTTAGTCCTTCGGAGATAATAACAGTTCCGTCATTTGGAATTTCGGACAAACGGATATTACGCAGCATCACTTTCTGCTGCCCTTCATCGTAAACCCAAACGGCCGGTTTACCGCCGGTTTCAAACAATGCAGTCAATGGAATAGAAACCATTTCTGCATTTTCAGGTTTGAAAAGAATCGTAACCATGGTCGACATACCGGGTGACGGCATAGGCAAGCCGTCATTACTCCTTAATTTGAGCCGGACGGCATAAAGCTGGTTCAGGTTGGCTTTAGGATTGATGGAGATCAATTCAAGCGGAAAATACCTGTCCGGATATATATCGAAATAACAGGTATATGAATCGAATTTTTCGCGCTGTATATACTCGCTTGCAGGGATGTTGATAACAACCTCTGGCAATTCGGTACTGATCATTGAAAAAACAGGCATGCCGGCACTGACGGTTTCGTCCTTATCGAAATAACGTTTCTGGATATAGCCGTCAAACGGAGCCATCAGTTTCGTGTCTTCCAGTGCGTTTTTATGTGCATTGTATTTAGCGGTGATCTGTTTCAATCCTGATACTGCCTTGTCGTAATCATTTTCCGAGACACTTTGCTTTCCATACAATTGCATGATGCGTTCGGCTTCAGCTTTTACCTGCTTGTATTCAGCTTCGGTAGCAGCAAACTGGATCGCATAATCACGTACATCCATTTCAGCCAGCACATAGCCTTTCCTGACAAACTGCCCTTCTTTTGTGTTGATCCTGGCTACAGGCCCGCTGATGCGGAATGAAAGGTTGATTTCCGACGCTGCTTTTACTTTACCTGGAAATGAAGTTTTTTTATCATCACCATATTTCATTACAGTACTGACTTTTATCGTTTTGATGGTTTCCTTCTGTGCTTTTTCCTGTTTGCATCCGCCAAACAGGAATAATCCTCCTAAAAACAAGAACACTATCTTTTTCATTCTATGTTATCGTTTTAATGAAAATTTCAAATAATTATTGAACAAAGATAGGTGCTATCATCAGTATAAATATATCCATTTTTTCAGATAAAATGTCCTAATCAGGAAATTTTATCCGGCAATAACCTTAAAATAATGTCTATATTTGGAAATAAACTTACCGGATAATAAGATGATATACCAACCGTCAGAAAATAATAACGTTGAACGACTGTCTTTTGTTGAAGACCATGTTTTTTTCGATAGTTTCATGGTGGACGGAAGTGAAAAAGACATACTGGGATTGGAACAATTGCCACGGATCGTAGATGCGGCAGGCTTGTGTATCTGCCTCGAAGGCGAAAGTGAGATCGTGATTGAAGCCCAGAATTACCGGATGCGGAAAGGAGATATGTGCGTGATCTTTCCGAATGATATTTTATATGTGAACAAAAAGAGCAGCGATTTTAAAGGCTATACCATTGCCTGTACGCCCGAATTCCTGGAAAGTGCCAATATTCCTTCCAGAACGCCTCTTTACCTTTATATAAAGGATCATCCGTTTATTTCACTGAACAGGCAGGAACAGAAAGACCTGCTGAAAATGTGCGATTTCCTGAAGAAACACGATTCACGTGAGGGTCATCCGTGCAGGGAAGAGATTTCGAGACATCTCGCATCGGCCATCATTTATGAAGTGATCGGCATTTATGAAAAAGGGGAACCAATCCGCCAGCAACCTTACTCACTGAAAAATAACCTGTATTTCGAATTGATGCAATTGATTGCCCAGAATTATAGGAAACACCGGAACGTCGAATTCTATGCCGGTGAACTGTGTATCACCCCGCGCTATCTCTCGGCTATTTGCAAAGATGTAACAGGCATGACGGCTACGGACTGTATCAACCGGCATGTCATTGTCAATGCGCGTATTTTACTTATCACCACTGAAATGACCATTTTACAGATTTCGGAAGAAATGAACTTTCCTAATCCTTCGTTTTTTACACAATTCTTCAAAAAACACATGAATATGACTCCTAAGGAATACAGGAATCTGAATAAGGCATAAAGATTTTTGCAGGTACTTTTTGGAAAAAACAATCAATTAACTATTTGTTAAAAAATGATGCAGATCCATAGGCCAAATTTAGAATACCCCTTATCCGCCAATCAAAATTCACCTCTTGGTAAATTTGTTTACATCTTTGAAAAAATCATCGATTTCTAAAAGAATAATTGGCTCCAAATTGATTATAAAAAAGCTGTTTTTATTTTTTAGAGAACAATTGTAAAAATATATAGTATATTTGTTTCTATTATGAAAAAACCACCCATATAAAGGGTGTTATGTTTTATTGGGGGAATAAATGAGTCAATGCTAAAAAAACCGGTTGTATTTTTCATTATCTTATTGTGTCCTTACTTTGTCTTTTCGCAAAGAGATAAGGTACAATTTGAGCATCTTTCCGTAAAAGATGGATTATCACAACTTTCTGTGGTTTCCTTATTTCAGGATTCGCAGGGATTCATGTGGTTTGGTACACGCAATGGATTAAATAAATACGACGGCTACAATTTCCATATCTTCCGGGAGTCGGACCAGGATAATTATATCAGCAACGGCCATATCGAATGTATGGCAGAAGATCAGAAAAAACGTTTATGGGTAGGTACCCGCCGGGGATTGAACCGGTATGATACAGACTCCTGTCATTTCATCCAATACTATCGTACTGAAAATGATTCAAGCATCAGCGATAACAATGTTATCTGTATGTTGAAAGATTACAGGGGAACATTATGGTTAGGAACGGCACGTGGACTCAATCGTTATCTTCCTGCTACGGATAATTTCGAACGTTGCACTTTCAAAGGACTATCTCCGGATCTAACCATTTATGCATTGGCGGAAGACCATGATGAAAACCTTTGGATAGGAACGTCCAACGGTTTATTTGTTTATAATTCCCATACAAAGGAAATACAGGTATATAAGCATGATCCTTTGAACAACCGCAGTATTGCACACGACAGAATATCTGCTTTGTTTTGCGACTCAAAAGGAAGAATTTGGGTGGGATTTCATCAACAAAGTTTATGTTTATATAATACTGAAAACAACGACTTTAAATATTTCGGCAAAAATGATGGATTGAATGAAAATATTCGTTGTATTGAAGAAGATAAGGAAAATAATATATTAGTCGGCACATTTGACGGTCTCAGCTTCTACGATGAACGCAACAAACGGTTTACCTCCGCCTACAACAGTGGTAATAATGATATGGTACCGATGAGTAATTTCTCTGTTTACGATGTCCTATGTGATCGTGCAGGAACGGTATGGGTAGGAACCTATTCCGGTGGTGTCAGTTATTACAGTGCATACAACCAACGTTTCCGGTTTCACGATCCCGGAATGCAGGGAAAAATGCTTTTCGGGATTATCGGTCCGACTGTGGAACATACCACTGGAATGTGGATTGGTACAGAAGGCGGCGGATTACTTTTCTTCGACAGAAATGATGGTTCATATACTTATTTCCGTCTTCCGGCTGCTTCTCAACGAGCATTTAGCCGAAATATCGTCAAATCGCTGCTCATTGATGGCGATTACTTATGGGTAGGATCAACCCATAATACCATCTATCGGTTCGATATACAAAAACGACGGTTCGACCAATCCATTTCCCCGTCATGGGGAAATATACAATATACCATGTTAAGAGATGATAATAAGAACTTATGGATAGGAGCCAGTGGTGGGAATGCGTTGGGATATTTGAGTGACGACGGCCAACAGACACATCCGCTTCCATTGAAGAATGGACAGGTGTTCAATCCCTCTAATGTCCGGTGCATGTTGGAAGATAGCACAGGTCTATTTTATATAGGTTCTTCCAGTACCGGATTATATTTTTACAACAGCCACACAAAAACGCAAAAAAGGTATTCTCACCGTGCTAATGATGACACTAGTTTAGCTTCCGACAGGATTACTTCGATTTGCAAAACAAAAGATAACCGGATATTATGGATAAGTACACATGGAGGTGGTATAAGCCGGTTAAACATGGCTACGGGCCAGTTTGATAATTATGATAAACGCCACGGACTTGCTTCCAATACAGTATATGCTATAGTAGAAGACCGCGACGGCAAACTATGGCTGAGTACAGCTGCAGGGATTTCCCGGTTCGATCCCGCTACAAAAACATTTTCCAATTATGATAAAAATAATGGTATCCAAATATCGGAATTTACCCCGGGTTCGGGAGTTGTAACTTCGGATAATGAGGTATTTTTTGGTGGAAATAACGGCTTTGTTTCTTTTTATCCGCATCAGATAAAAATCAACAATTATGTTCCGCCTGTTTACATCACAAAAGTATTGGTCAACAATCAGGCATTGGGGGATCATGTTTTGGGAAATCCACTTAAACTCAACTACAAACAATCCAACATTACTGTAGAATTCAGTGCCCTGAACTATATTTACCCCGATCTGAACAAATATGCCTATAAACTGGAAGGATTCGACAAACAATGGAACGAGGTAGGAAATCGCCGTACTGCATATTACACAAACATACAACCCGGCAGTTATACTTTTCATGTAAAAGGTTCTAATAACGACGGCCTTTGGAATGAGCAGGGCGCCGTTTTGTCCGTAAGCATCAGTCCCCCGCCCTGGAATACATGGTGGGCATGGTTCATTTATGTATCGATCGTGGCAACGGGAATATTTCTAGTCGTGCGATCTTCGCGGATCAGGACACAATTACGGAACAATATCCGTATCAAACAAATCGAACAGGAAAATATGGAGGAACTACACCAAACCAAAATTAAACTGTTCACCAATTTTTCGCACGAATTACGTACTCCGCTTACGCTGATTTTGACGCCGTTGGAAGATATCCTGCAAAACAACGGACTTTCTCCCAAACTGCATGATGCATTACGGCTAATGCACAAAAATGCCAACCGTCTGCTTTACACGGTAAGTCAATTGATGGATTTCCGCAAAAAAGAATCCGGGCATCTACAGCTGAAAGCAGCAAAAGGCAATATTGTGAAATTCACCAACGAAATATTCATTGCTTTCAATGAACTGGCGCATTCACGGAATATTGATTTCAGTTTCGTATGTGGGATAGAAAACCAGCAACTCTGGTACGACCGGGATTTGCTGGAAAAAGTATTATTCAACCTATTGTCCAATGCCTTTAAAAACACCCCTAATGGAGGAAAAATCGTATTTACGCTTTCATTAGTAAAAATAAATTCGTTAAAGAGGAATTTTGGCCCGAAAGTCGATCAACTTCCTGTATTGGACGATTTTGTCTTGATATCCGTCAGTGATACCGGAACGGGCATTCCCGATGCAGAGTTGGAAAAGATCTTTAACCCCTTCTATCAGGTACATCAAAAAGGAATACCCCAGCCATTCGGCACGGGCATCGGGCTAAATCTCAGCAAAGGCGTGATAGACCTGCATCATGGAGCAATTTGGGCAGCCAATGTCCCCGATTCAGGTGCCATATTCCGTATTGTATTACCGGTTGGAAAATCGCATCTGAAGGAAAGCGATCTGGAACCTGATTTCAAAAATAGTGAAGATTCGAGCCATTATTCGATTGCCGACACACTCGATACGGCATTACCCTCAAATACGGAAATGCCTGATGAAAAACCCGCTCACTCCGTATTAATTGTGGAGGACAATGCGGATGTACGGCATTATATACATTCACATCTCGGCAAATATTATATTACTTACGAAGCTGAAAATGGAAAAGATGCTTTCGATATCGCTGTGGAGCAACTACCCGACCTGATCGTCAGCGACATTATGATGCCTGTAATGGACGGAATAGAATTGTGTCATCGGTTGAAAAACGATTTGCGGACAGGTCATATTCCGGTGATCCTGCTTACGGCACGGGTAACGGTAATGCAGGTACAGGAAGGCTTCGAAATAGGCGCAGATGATTACATCACCAAACCGTTTAATGCCGGACTGCTGGTAACGCGTATCAAAAACCTGATCGCTTCTCGGGAACGGTTGCGGGAATTGTTCGGACAAAAGTCATCTTTTGCTTTTCCCGAATTACCCACCTCGTCGGTCGACAGCCGTTTCATGGATTCGGTATACAAATACATCAACGACCATCTTGCCGATCCGGATCTGAACATGGACGATTTCTGCAAAGAAATCGGGATGAGCCGGTCAAACTTCTACCGCAAGATAAAGACCCTTTCCGATTTAACTTCTAATGAGTTGATCCGTAATACCCGTTTGCAGTTTGCTGCGAAATATATCAGGGAAACAGATATGTCCATTTCTGAAATTGCTTATAATGTGGGATTTTCAAGCCCATCTTATTTTACAAAAACATTCAGGACATATTTCAAAATGGCGCCAAGTGAAATGAAAGAAGGAAAGGATCAGGCTCAATAAAGTTTATTTCTGTGAAACAACACTGACCCAATCGAAATTTCAACCCATTTGAAAACAGATTAAAACAAATGGCTGATTGACAACACAAACGCTACCATCGTTCAAAAAACTGCTTCAAAAGCGAGTAAAGAAAAACGATGAGTTTTTAGAGATTCCTCTAACGGATTACATTGATCTTTCACTATTTTGTTACATGAAAACCGTATTGTTCGTTTTTCCATATCCTCATCTGATGATTTCATAACATGTAGATTAATAAAATATTAAGAATATTGACACAATTTTACAAGCATTCGGGACAAAAATGATATGTATGTTGGAATAAATCATATTGATTTGTATCATCAAAAAGCCAGAATCATGAGACATCTTGTGTCATTTATCTTTTTATTCCTGATTTATCCGGGTGTTTGTTTTTCCCAATATCCTGTTCAGAGCAGCCTGGTTTACCCGGATGCTGATGGGAAACTTGTATATCAACCTTACACGGATAAAGGCGATATTCTGCCCGACTTTTCGTGGTGCGGGTACATGGGCGGAGGAGTGGACCTTCCCGAGTTCCCTGTGGTGGCAACCGTCAAATGGAACAACCGTGAGGATGATACCCCCTACATACAGGCAGTGATCGACTCGGTAGCGAAATTGAAAACAAATCATAATGGTTTACGGGGAGCTATCCTGATAAAGAAAGGGATATACCGCATTGCCTCGCCTTTACGGGTAACAACAAGCGGAATAGTCCTGCGTGGAGAAGGAAATGATAAATATGAAGGGACAATACTTTTGGCCACCGGACGCTATAAGTATAATGTGATAGAGATCGGTACCAATGCCCGTATGCAACTGGTCGCAGGATCGGAACGACAAATCACTGATGATTATGTACCGTCGGGAACCCGTATTTTACATGTAAAAGGAGCATCAAAAGCTTTTAAGTCCGGTGACAAAGTATTGGTAAATCGTCCGAGTAATGCGGCATGGATACGTGCCATTGATATGGATTCCATACCTCCCCGTCCGCTTGCCGGCGAAAGTACCCATGATTCTTTTCGACGCCTGCGCGAAGGAAAGGGCAAGGCGAACATGAACGGCACAGTGCAATGGAAACCGGGATCGAAGGATCTGAGGTTCGAACGTACCATTGTTTCGATAACCGGCGATGCCATCACATTAAACATTCCATTGACCAATGCTTTACAGAAAGAGTATGGTGGCGGTACCATTACCAGGTATGAATATCCAGGACGGATCTCCCAATGTGGCGTGGAATACCTTTATGGGATGTCGGTATACGATGAAAACATCAAACAGGAAAACAGGCATATCGGCTTGTATTGCTGCGATGAGAAACATGCTAATACTTTTATCGCGGTGAGAGCTGCGGAAAATACCTGGGTGAAGAAAGTAAACGTAGATCATTTTGATTGTTGTGTTTCCACTTCTCCGTCAGCTATATTTTTTACCGGACAGGACCTTTCGGCAACCAACCCCGTATCGGTTATTACAGGAGGAAGGCGTTATGCGTATTCCGTATCAGGACAGATGAACCTGTTCGAACGTTGTTATGCCGGCTATCACCGGCACGAATTTGTCCTGGGTTCAACGGTTGCTGGCCCCAATGCCTTTGTGGACGGTCTTGGCGATATGAATTTTGCATCCAGTGAACCGCATCATCGTTGGGCCGCAGGATGTTTGTACGACAATATCACCATCAAAGGCCCTGAAGGTTCATTACTGGCTGTCAATCGCGGATGGTACGGTTCAGGACATGGATGGGCGGGTGCTCAGATTGTTTTCTGGAACTGTAGCGCACCGGTAATCATGGTGATGCAACCGCCTACGGCGCAAAATTTTGCCATCGGCAACAACGGATCGATCAATGACCAGGATGCCGGAAACGCCCGCCGGAAGACCATCAATGCCATTAATGGAGTGTCACGCAGCAACTTTGAAGATAAAGGTGTACCAGCTGTTGGTGACGGATGGATAGAACATCCTGATAAGAAGGTTGGAATCAAAAGCCTTTACTATGCCCAGTTGAAAGACAGGAAAGGAACCGTTAAAAATTAAACGTTAAGAATTATTCAATCATCAATCAAAATAACCAATCATGAATTCAAAAATCTTAATATTACTCTTTCTCTTGTCCTTACAGGGAATGTTATATGCACAGACTCCCGAACAGGCGGCACATGACAATAAAATGGGATGGTGGCGTGAAGCGAAATTCGGGATGTTTATTCACTGGGGACCATATTCTTTATACGGAGGGGTCTATAATGGTTTCAACCAGCACCGCGGAGGTGCCGAATGGATCATGAACCGGTGTAAGATACCTGTTGCGGAATACCGCGCTAAGGCAAGTACATTCAATCCCGTGAAATTCGATGCAGATGCTGTTGTTCGCCTGGCTAAAGAAACAGGAATGAAATATATCGTGTTCACTACGAAACATCACGACGGCTTTGCCATGTTCAAAAGCAATGCAAGTGAATTTAATATCGTTGATTATACACCCTATAAAAAGGATATCGTAGCTGCACTGGCCGATGCATGCAGAAAACACGATATGAAACTTGGTTTTTATTATTCGCAATCACAGGACTGGTGTAATGCTGGCGGTGCAACTGCCCGTAAACTGATGTGGGAAGGCTGGCCAAATCCGGATTCCGTACGTATCAATAAATATACGGCAGCTAACAAGGGCGCCTGGGACTGTCTCCAGTTGGATGCTACCTTCGAGGAATATTTCTATCGGGTATCTCTTCCCCAGGTAAAAGAACTTTTGAGCAATTATGGCGATGTGTCCGTCATCTGGTGGGATACTCCCATGTCCATATCCGATAAACTGGCCGGAGAACTGAAAGCCGAACTAAGTAAATACCCCCAGATCATCACCAACGACCGTCTGAAACGACCGAATTTTCCCGGTGATTATAAAACCCCCGAAGGAAGAGTTCCCAAAGCTGCAGATATTGAAGGAGTGGACTGGGAAACCTGTATGAATATTGGTGGTTCATGGGGCTATAAAAGTTGGGACAAGAGTTGGAAATCATCCGAAATGCTGATCCGGAACCTGATCACTATTGCTGCAAGAGGCGGTAATTACCTGTTGAATATAGGTCCGGACCCGGAAGGAGTGGTTCCTGAAGAAGCTGTTTCCCGGTTGAAAGATATGGGACAGTGGATGAAAACAAACGGAGAAGCCATTTATGGTACGCAAAGAAGCCTGCATACCCCTGTATGGGGCGAGTGTACCCGTAAAGACGGAAAAAGCAGCACAACATTATATCTCTGCGTGTTTGATTGGCCAACTGACGGAAAACTTGTTTTCGATGCGTCATACAGGATAAAAAATGCCAGTATGTTGCATGATGGCAGCAAACTTACCGCAAAAAAAACCAAAGAAGGTATTGTGATCGATATACCTAAACAGGCTCCGGATCAGATCGCATCGGTAATAAAACTGGAATTAAGCCAGAAATTACCGGTTATAACCGTTCAATCAAATACTGCCAAATATTTTGAAATCGTGGATGAAAAATAGATATAGTTGTCATTGTCACTATATAGAAAACCGTCACTATATCTATTACCGGCCACCTATAGAACAAAAAAAATATCCTGAAAATGAGAAGATTATCATTGATCACCCTGTGTTTGCTGTGTATATTAAGCGCCTGCAATCAACCTAAAGAATGGGTATTGTCATCGCCTGACAATAATCTGAATATCACCGTTAAAAATGAAGTCGTGCCAAACAATAAAACGACAACACAACTTTTTTATCATATAACTTACAAAGGTAAAGAAGTTGTTTTGTTGTCGCCATTAGGCATCGACAGGGAAGACGAGCAGTTTACCGAAAACCTGAGGTTCGTATCTGCAACGCCTGAAAAACTGATCGATGAAAAATATACTTTGAAATCAGGAAAACAACTGGAATGCCGCAATCATGCCAATGAAACGGTCCTTAATTTTGAAAACCGGAATAATGCTCCGGTACAGTTGATTGTCAGGACCTATAACGACGGTATTGCTTTTCGGTACCATTTTCCCGGAAAGGATAATATTCCTTACAAAATAATAAAAGAACACACCGGGTTCGCAATGCCTCTAAATGGTAAAGCATGGATACATCCTTATGACTGGAATGACCGCCATAAACCAAGCTATGAACAATACTGCAAGAACGAAATCGCAATAGGCACAGTTTCTCCAAACGGGAAAGGCTGGGCATATCCGATGTTGTTTCAGGTGAATGATGTCTGGACAATGATCACGGAAGCTGTGCTTGACGGAACGTATTGCGGCACACATATCCGCAATACGGGAGACGGTTTGTATACCGTTTGTTTCGCTGAAAAGGACGAAGTGGTGATTACCGATGATCCTGAACCGGTCAATACATTACCGTGGGCTACACCCTGGCGGGTGATCGTTGTAAGTGACGGATTACAGGGTATTATAGGAACACATATCGTACAAAATCTGAATCCTGCCAGTAAGATCAATGACCCTTCATGGATACAGCCGGGTCGTTCAAGCTGGAGCTGGTGGTCAGACGGTGGTTCTCCACGCAGCTTCAAAAAACAGATACAATATATCGACTTTACGGCAGACATGGGTTGGGAATACACATTGATCGATGCCGGCTGGCCCCATATGGAAGGAGGAACGATCGGGGAACTGGTGGAATATGCCAACAAAAAAGGGGTAGGCGTATGGTTGTGGTATCACTCCGGAGCTGGCCGTGAGAATGACAGTATCGGCCCGTACAACCTGATGGCTTCTCCCGAAGCGCGTAAAGCCGAATTCAAATATTTGCAAAAATTAGGTGTCAAAGGAATCAAAGTTGATTTTTTTGATACCGACAAACAGCGGATTGTCAAACGTTATGAAGAAATATTATCCGACGCTGCTGCACACCATATCATGGTGAATTTCCACGGAGCCTCTTTACCACGTGGACTGGAACGTACCTGGCCTAACCTGATGACTACCGAAGCGATCAAGGGAGCCGAAGGTTTCGGGCGGCAACCTGCATGCAACAATGCTCCATGGCATAATACGACCGTACCTTTTACCCGTAATGTGGTAGGATCGATGGATTACACACCATGTACTTTCTCCAATAAAATACGGCAAGGCGTCGAAGCATTTCAGGTTACCACCTGGGGACACCAGTTGGCGCTTGCAGTAGTTTTCGAATCGGGCGTACAGAATTTTGCCGATAAAGCCGAATCATATATGGCCCTTCCTGATGCGCCTAAAGAATTCATGAAAAAAGTACCTGTTGCATGGGATGAAACAAAACTGGCAGCCGGCTATCCCGGAGATTTTGTTGTTATGGCAAGACGTAAAGGAAATACATGGTATATCGGGGGCATCAACGGTAAAAACGAAGCCCGTACCATCGAGTTTGAGTTGCCTTTTGTTCCTGCCGGTAAGGATATACAACTGATTACAGACGGTACCGACATGAAGAAATTTGCAAATGCCAAAGCGGTAACCGGTGAAAAAGTCTCTGTGAAGGTATTACCTTATGGTGGATTTGCGGGAACGGTGATTGGTGACAAGTAAAAGACTATCGGAAATCCGAAACCCGAAATTTTGAATTTTAAACCTAAAGAGTTCACTAAAGGTAACAGCTCAACAAAGTGAATTTTGAATATTGATTTTTAAATATTGATTTTTTTAAATCCTGAATATGAAACATATATGGATCATCCTTTTCCTGTGCAGCCTGCCAATATCCTGTGTATTGGCCGATATGCCGGGTAACAGAGCAAAAAGCGAATGGATCTATCCCGGTCCTGACGAAAAACTGATATATAAGAAAGATACTAAAGGCAACCGCATCATGGACTTTTCCCATGCGGGTTACATGGGAGGCGGAGTGACACTCCCGGATATTCCGGTAAAAGTTACGGTACAGCCGCTTACCGATCCGAAAGCCGATTGTACGGAGCTGATCCAGAAAGCCATTGATGAGGTTTCGGCAATGCCATTGGACGATAAAGGTTTTCGGGGAGCCGTATTGTTGATGCCCGGTGTTTATCCGTGCGATAAGACAATTACGATCTCTGCCGACGGCGTGGTGCTTCGTGGAAGCGGAAAAACCGAAAATGGCAGTATTATTTCCATGTCAGGCCAGAAACATACAGCCATTATCCTGTCAAACAAAGTACGTCAACGTTCGGGCAACCGGTTGGGTAATGCTGTCAATGGGGAAAAAACAGTTAAAATCACCGAAAAATACATTCCTGCCGGAAGCAACAGTTTCACAGTGGCGGAAGCCTCAGGATTCAAGGCCGGGGACAATGTGGAAATACGGAAGCCGGTCACTGAAAAGTGGATCAAATTTATGCAAATGGACGACATGGAACGCAATGGCTCCAAACAAACATGGATCAAGCCCGGTACATTACTGATCGCCGAACGCCGCATCGCATCTGTCAACGGGAATAAAATAACCCTGGATGTGCCGTTGGTCGATTCATATGATGCAGAATATACGGATGACAGGATAACAATGGTACTGGCCGATGAAGTAAAACGGCTGAAACAGGCTGGAGTGGAAAATCTACGGATCGAATCTCCTCCACAGGCGGTTAACCATTCGGTGGCGCTATATTACGCCATCCGACTGAATGGTGAAGATTGTTGGTTGCGCGACCTGGATCTGATGGAAACAATGGAAAGCGTAGGACTTGGCGGACGCCGTATTACGGTTCAAAGGGTAACCGTGGTGCGTAAAGCCCTGCATCAGGGGTCTTCCAAACCAGCCGAATTTGCACCGAATGCAGGTCAGGTTTTACTTGACCGGTGCTCGGTAGAAGGGGACAATATATGGTTCGTGGCTTTAGGTGCCGGACAAACCGGTCCGATTGTTTTCCTGAACTGCCATTTCAAAGGGAATGGCCGCATCGAGGGACATCAGCGCTGGAGTACCGGCTTATTACTGGACAATTGCAGCGCTCCGGACGGAGGAATAGACTTCAAGAACCGTGGTAGCATGGGATCAGGTCACGGTTGGGGTACAGCTTGGAGTGTTGCCTGGAATTGTGAAGCCAAAAATTATGTCAATCAGATACCTCCGGGTACCTACAACTGGGTGATCGGCAGCAAGGGTAAAAGTACTCCCCTACCCCGCCCCTGGTCGGGTCCAAACCTGCCCGAAGGAATTTTCGATTCACCTGGTGTAAATGTATTACCACAGAGCCTTTATCTCACGCAACTTACTGAACGGCTCGGCATCACAGCATTGAAGAACATTGGATACAGTTCTTCCGACATCTGATTGGTATGCATACATTCAAATAGTTAACCGGCGTCAAATCCGGAACAAAATATCATTTTTATAAAAAACAAAAAAGTATCATTGATTTCGTCAGATTCTGTAGTCATTATGCCTGATAATCATAAAATAACAAATATATAAACATATGACCAAAAAACTATCCCTTATATTACTCTGCTTTCAGATGATGGGTATGCTTCATGCCCGCGATTATCTCTTTTCGCCAGACCAGGTTGCCCAAATCAAGCAACTTCTCGGCAGTGGCGAATTGCAGCCCGGCGACCAGGTCATTCTTCAGGATGGGACGTATACCGGTTGGGATCAATTCAATTTTTATGCGCATGGAACATCTGATTCACCGGTAACGTTTAAAGCCCAAAATCCCGGCAAGGTGATTTTTTCGGGTGCTATGGGACTGCGGCTCTATGGTGAATACCTTCTTTTGGACGGTTTTGTCTTCCGGGAAGCATGGGCGGTTAAAAGCACCCTGATCGATTTCCGTAAGGAAGCAGGTACCTGTGCCTACTATTCGCGTATAACCAATTGCGTGATCGACAACTGCAACGACCAGTCAAAAGACCGGGTCAGATCAAACGAAAACTGGATCGTCCTGCACGGCACACACAATCGCGTGGACCATTGTTATTTTTCCCGTAAAGATGTTGCAGGTATTGTCATTCAGATCTGGTTGGATGCGAATGGTGAAAGCTACAACAATTATCACCGCATCGATCACAATTTCTTCGGCGAACGAGCCCCTTTAGGCGGTAATGGGGCGGAAATATTCCGTATCGGGCATTCATGGTCATCGCAATTCCCGTCGTGCTCAATTATTGAAGACAATGTGTTCTACCATTGTGACGGCGAGAACGAAACCATTTCAGTGAAATCCTGCCGGAACATTGTCCGGAGGAATTTATTCTATGAAAACCGGGGTAGTATCACCCTCAGGCATGGACACGACAACCTGATCGAATCGAACGTATTCATTGGCAACAATCTAAAAAACACCATGGGAATCCGGGTTATCAACCAGGGGCATAAAGTCTATAATAATTACCTGCAGGACATCACCGGAAAAGGTAGCGATGCTGCTCTTGTGGTGCGTATGGGCGTATATGAAAAGCCAACGCCCGAAACCGATCTCAAAAAAGAACCGCTTGTATCTTACCATCGTGTAGTTGATGTAGATATTGCCTACAATACATTCATTAACTGCGCACTGATCGAATTCGGACAGGGTAGCGGCGATAAGGAACCCCGTAATGTACGGTTTGCCAATAACCTGGTATACAGTCCGGATGTCAATACCAACATCAAGGTGTCCAATCCGGCGGCTTTTCCCGGGATCAAATGTTCCAATAATTATGTAAGGTTTAAAGACGGAACAGATTTCAGGATGGACGGTTTTACGCAGTTACCATTTACTTTCGAAAAACCGGCGACGGGTGCATCCAAGGGTATTTACCGGTTGCGCAACGAGGTAAAAGCAGAGCTGTCCGGCGGATTCAACTATCTCAGCACAGATGCTACCGGATCACCCCGCACCAACAACACAACGCCCGGAGCAGTGCAATTTTCCAGTCAGGGCAAGCGGTTCAATATCGTCAGTTTTGATGATTGCGGCCCCGGTTGGTACGAACCCTTGAAAAAGGATCTTGAAGATATCACACATAAAACAACATTTTGATTTTTTATACCTATGTCCAAATATTTACTTATTGATTCCTCAGAGCAGGCAAATATGAACCGAGCCATAT
>JAISOY010000052.1 GCA_031275285.1 Bacteroidales bacterium
CGCAATATCAGGAGAAAAGCATATTACCGACAGGAACAAAATGGAAAAAGCCAATATATTTTTTCGTTTCATAGAACGCTTATTTTGTAAAATTATGTCGTATTGTTTGTATCTCATTCTTAATCTCAACAAATACACTTGTATCTACATTTCCAAGAGATACTGATTTTAGCACAGTTGCCTGTTCTGTTTCATCAAATGATACCTGATTATTGGTCTGATCTATTTGTATCCGGTCAAAAGCTTTTGCCAGTCCGGACATTTCGGACATTAAAGCTGCTATTTCCGGAATATCCTTCAAATCAGACATCACCTGCCACATCATATCAAATGTCAATTTCTGATCAATGACCAACTGTTCCACCCTTGTTCCTATTGAGAGCAGGTTTTCGTTGGTTAAACTTGATGCAATATACATTCCTTCGATCCATCCTCCCACCAGAATAGCTACTGTTAAAAAATAGCGGTCTTCTTCATTTAAATAAGCGGCACAGGAAGCATAAGTCTCAGATAATATTTTTAATACTTCATCCTTATTATTGATATTGGTCTCCAGTTGTTTCAATAAATCGTGATCCACGGCCGAAGTCATTCCCAATCCATCGATCATCATCTGAATGGCTATTTTATATCGCAACATGGTTTGTGTTTGTTCAAAAAGACCGGCATAAACCAAATCGGTAATATAAGCACCGAAATTTACCGCCATCTGACTGTGTGTCAAATACTTTGAAGCATTCGAAGGGTTATTCAACAATGATGCTTGATACTGGATACCTGAGTTCTTGATCAATACCGACATCTCGATAGGCGTAGGTAATGCATAAAACACTTTTTTAGCCATATTCACATACGTTGAATCGATTGCTAAATCAGCTAAGTCAATGGTAATACCATCATTTTTCTGCTGCCTGCTGCATGTATTGCACGAATGAAACAATACAATACACAACCCAACGATTAGGAAGGATAATGGAATCTTAATATTTCGCATGAGCGTAAAATGGATAATTTTAATTTATAATGCAAATTAACAAAAAAAGTCACAATTGTTCATTGTTGAAAGACAAAATTACTTTATAGAATACGTTGTTTCTCCAGAATAGTTACACCAAAATAAAAGAAAAAACCGTTTGAAGATTTAACATATAGATATGACATGAAAAGTTTCTTTTACAGGCACGTAAAAGAAACCTTCCATGTTGTATGATCTAATAATCAGTTGTTTTAAATTTTATGGTTTTTTCCGACATATTACCCAGTTTATCTTTCGCTGTTATAACGATTGTATAAGATTGCCCCTTCTGAAAATTCTTGATAGGAGAAACATAGGCAACTTCGGGTTGTCCGTTTATAGAATAAAATATATCAGCACCACCGGTCAACAAATCGGTAGCTGCCAGATACAGCATCATATATGACGGATATTCCCCGACAAATTCCGGATCGGATGAAACTCCTCCTTCTTTATCTATACGTTGGATACTGAACGTGTGGAATATCTCAGGACCTTCCCCATCAACGGTTATTTCCAATTGATCCGAATTCCGGTTATTCACATTGTCATAACCAAAATATTTCACTACATGTGTTCCCGATTCTTTTACGGAAAACGGCTCGGTATACCTCACCTCTTCTTTCTGGTCATCAATACTATAACTCATATATTGTGTACCGGACTCCGCATCAACTGCCTTCAGGACGATCTTACTTTCAGGGCTCAGGAAAAGTACATCTCCTTTACGGAAATTGGGACCTGATAATTGATAGGACAATTGTGGCCCTACAAGATCCACATATACAATTCCTACATTATGGGTATAATTATCCTTACTGGAATTACCCATTTCGTCCAGAGCATAATAACTTATGGTGTGTTTACCTGCCTGGGAAGGAAGATAGAAAGGATCTTCGTAAGGTACAAAATCCCCCCCGTCTACAGAATACATAATTTCTTTTACTCCCGACTTATTATCCACAGCTGTCAGTTTCAATTTGGTACGACCGGAAAAATACACCTTATCACCGACAATAAACCTGTCGCCTAATACGTCCGCCGACATAATTGGAGCGGTTTTATCAAAGAAAAATGTAAAGCTTTTCAATTCTTCTTTATTCTGGACATTATCAACCGAATAATAATTCAAGGTATGTTCCCCATCAGAGAGATAGGTAAAAGAAATCATAGATCCGCTCTTGTATATCTTCTCTTTTTCATCATCAAACCAATAAACTATTTTATTAATGCCCGACAAACTGTCTGTCGATATCAAATATAATTTACTGCTTGTAGAAATTACATTTCCTCCTGCTATACCCACTATATTGTGGTAAGTAACCGGTGCCGACAAATCGATACAGAATTCCCTGGTTTTCACATCCTCAACATTTCCGACATAGTCCACGGAATAATATTGCAGTTGATGAAATCCTTCCTGAACACTGATATCAAATGTTTTATATGGGGAAAAGTTTCCCTGTTTAGTAGAATAATAAGTTTGTTTTACTCCGGCCAGGTCATCCGTTGCTTTCATATCGACGGACAAATCTTTTCCGAAATAAGTAACCCCCTCTTTCACAAAGCTTAAAGCCTTTAATGATATGGACGTTACAGGAGCTTGTCCATCGGCATATATGTCAAAAACTTCTGCCCGATGATTAATATTGTCGTTATGGCGGATATGATGTCTTCCCGGCCCATCCAGATATACAGGTTTATTTTCCTTATCATCACTCCTGTTCAAACGTTGTTTATCTCCATCAGGACTGGTAGACACATAAAAATACAACGGCAGATCCAGTTGTACGATAAACCGGCCAAGACTGTCAGTATAAGTAGTTTTCTGATGATCTTCAGGCTTCTGAGCCGAAACACCGGATACCCACCCTAAAAAAACACCGATCATCATTATTTTTCTTACCATAAAAGTATATTTATTGATCATTCACGAACCTTTTTAATTAATAATTGATTGTAAAACTGAAAGTCGATCCCTTATCAATTGTGGATTCGACAAAAATAGTCCCGCCCATCAGATCGAGCAGTTCTTTACAAAGTGCTAAACCTATTCCAAGCCCCCGGTATTCCTGGGTATATGAATCTCCTTTTTTCCAGAAACGTTTAAAGATAAGTCCCAGATAATTCCGTTCAATTCCGATTCCGGTATCTTCTACCCAGAAAGACAATTTCCTCTCATCCTGATCCACATCAATTCCGACCTGGACATATCCCCGGTCAGTATACTTGACCGAATTATCGACAAGAAGCATCAATACCCTAAAAATTCTCTTACCATCGATGAAAAGGCTTTTCATGTCATCCGGCAACCGATTTTCTATTATGATTTCCAGATTTTTCTTCTTGGCAAACATGATCATTTTTTCTGTTTCTGCCTGTATATCCTGTAACATGGAATCAATATCCGTTTCCTTCGGCTGAATAGTGATAAGCCCAGAGTCTATCCTTGATAAGGTAACAATATCATCCACCATCTTCAACAATTGTGTTGCATTATAATTGATGATATCATACATTTCTTTCCGTTCCTCAAAACCGATCAACGGATCATCGATGAATTGAATGAGACCGAGTATAGCACTCAGCGGGGTCCTTATCTCATGAGACATATTGGCAAAGAAAGCAGCTTTGAAACGGTCTGATTCCTGGGCTTTCTCAAGAGCCTGACGCAATTTGGTCGTTCTTGCTATCACCAGCTGTTCCAACTGGGCCTGATAATCGTCCAGTGCTTTCTGGGTCCGATTGAGTTGTTCATTCACAGCTGCTAATTCCTGAATATAAGTGAGTAATTCCTCGTTTTTTTCTTTGATCTCGACAAAGGCAGCCTCCAGTTCATGCTTTTGCTGGTTGATCAATAGATTTTTCTGCTCTAACTTCCGGTTGGTCCTTTTCTTTTCCCACAAAAAATACCCGATCACCAGAACGATAACAAGCGACACACATAATACCACCACCAGTAACTGTGATTTTATCTGTTCGTTTTCCAACTGGATCTTCATTTCATTTTTCTGTAAGTCGGATATTTCGTCTTTTACCTTGAGGTTTTCGATGATCAATTCTGCATTCGTTTTACTTTCCAATAATTGCCTATTGGTCGAATCCATCCCTTCAAGTGCCTTTTCTTTCTCACTGAGTATTGAATTGATATATTGATTTTCCCGTTCTGCCAATTCCTTTTCTTTCTCTGCCAGTTCTTTTTCTTTTTCCGCCAGTTGCGCCCTTACATTTGCCTCGGAATAACGATCTTCCGACTCTTTTATAAGAGCATCATGGACCGTTTTGTAAAGCTGGAAATAATCAGCGGCTTTTTCCGTATTTCCTGCTTTGGTATATGCTTCAGACAACATACCATAGCAACTACGCATTTGTGCATAATCATTGATTTCCCGCGACATAGTAGCTGCTTCTTCCAGGACTTGGACCGATTCATCGTAACGTTCCATTTTATTCAGCACTACAGATGCATTGATCAATGCACTAATAGTGGGTACTTTTTCATTATGCTCTTTCCGGTACTGATAGGTCTTTCTGAAATATTCATAAGATGCCTCATATTTCCCCATGTCAAAATGAATCAATCCCAGGTTACTATTGATCCCGGCTATTCCATTATAATTGGAAATGAGCTTATTTAGCTCTATTGACTGATTGTAATACTTTACGGCATTCTCATAATCTTTGGCATCCCAATATTTTTCAGCTGCCATATTCAGGAAATTGGTCGATTCCCTGATATCTCCTGTCTGTTTTTTCTCTTCAGCCAACTTCAGGCATTGCTCTATGGTTAACCGGGATACGTCGACGGGATTTTGTCCATAAAGATTCACCAACAAGAAAAAACAGCACAATGTAACATGCCAGATCCTAATTGGTGTGTATCTGATTTTTTTACCTATGAACATCTTGACCCCTCTATCAGAATTATATAATATCTAAAATTAATACAAAAACTGTACAAATATTTCACATAATTGCATTTACAGAATAAAAAAAATAATTACGATTTATGGATAAGCCTTGTCTCTTCTACAAAAGAACCCATTTCAACAAAAGTTTTTTTTAACAAAATTGATTTCAGTATTTTTTCAACAATGAATTACCACATTGAAGTAAATGAATAAAAGTTCGTATTTAGACGAATTTTCTTGTCATTTATCCGTAACAATACAGATAAATATCCTGAACAGACAATTACTTCCTGATTAATTATGACTTAACTCTTTTGGCAAGAGCTTCAATTCCCCAATATATGGCAATGGCCAATACAGCCATAAAAATAGCCCAAATAGGTTGAGCATCAACACCTGTCTGTAAAGTGAATGCATTCGGCAATAAATTTTTTTCGACCAGATCCAGGCTATGATCACTGAATTTTTCCATATCCCATGGGAATGTTTGTCCGGATGCTTTATCAACCTGTACTTTCCATGGCCATACTTTATTTAGCGAACCACACATAAATCCAGCCAGCAGAGCAATTGTTACATCATGGTATCTTTTCAGCAGCCATGAAAGAAAATGGGAAAATGACAACAATCCGATAATAGCACCACTTGCAAAGACAGCCAGTATAGCAATCTTCAATTCTGTAAGAGCATTTAAAATATATTCATATTTACCCATCAGGAGAAGGATAAAACTACCGGATATTCCGGGTAGTATCATCGCACAAATGGCTACCGCACCACAAATAAATATAAACCACAATCCATCAGGTGTCTGTGCAACTGATGATACCGTAACGAGATAAGCCAGAACAGCTCCGATACCAAAACCAATAAATACAGGCATATTAGCCTTACGGATGGTTTTCAGTACGGATATGGTAGAAATCAGGATCAGGCCGAAAAAGAATGACCAGATAATAACGGGGTGTTCCTTCAGCATGTATAACACGGCTTTTGCTAAAGTAAACAAACTTGTACCGACACCCAATACCAATACAACCAGGAAATTACCATTGATAGCTTTCCAGAATGACTTGATCCCTTCTGTAAAAAGTTTCTTAAAATTCCGAGGAGTAAATGATCTCAAAGAATGGAGCAGTTCTTCATACACGCCGGTAATAAATGCAATGGTTCCTCCCGAAACACCCGGAACGATATCCGCAGCTCCCATTGCCAGTCCTTTTGCGTACAATAGTAAATAACCCCTGTTTTTTCTTTTTTGTTCTTCCATCTGAATATTTAATTACATTATATATTTACTCCCCGTTAAATACAACAATATCACTCCAATTTTCCCGGCAAGAGGAGATATGGAAAGTGATTAAATAAACCGAACATGATTGATTGAAATTATTTTTTGCCGATGCGGAATCTATCTACCAAAGCCATGACCTCCGGATCTTTAACTTCTTTATCGAATAATTCAAAAAACAATCCGACTTCAGCAGGATATTTGTTCAACGTCTCCTTTAGTATAGTTAGCCCTTGCAACCGATCATCATTCAGAAGGTAATAAGCTGCCAAATGATATCGAAGCATCGCCGAATCCGGATTAAACTGAAGTGCCTGGGTAATAATCTGCTGTACATCAGTATAAGATTTTTGTTTGGCATATACCTGGGCAAAAGAATCCCACATCATTTCATCATTTGAGATCAATGTAGCCAAACGTTTAAATATCTTTATGGCCTTTTCATATTGCTTCATATTGGCATATACAGATGCCTGGACAAAAAGATATTCCGAGTTATCCTCATCCAACTCAACTGCATTCTGAATATCATGAATGGCCTCCTGATAATTTCCAGCCTGTGACCTTATCACTCCTAAACCAAACCACGCATCAGCAAATTTATTATCCAGAGCCAACGATTTCTCATAATGGATAATGGCCAGATCTTCTTTTCTGATACGTTCGTAAGATTCAGCCATGTAACAATGTGCTGCTGCACTATCCGGTTCCATCAGTAAAAAATCCTTATATACGTTTATAGCCTCTCTATGCCGGTCGAGTAAGGTAAGCGTATTGGCCTTATTAAAATATGCCGACGAATAATTTTCATTGATAACGATGGCATAATCATAAGCATCCAGGGCTTTCTCATTCTCATCTTTTTTGTTATAAACAATCCCGAGATTATACCAGACATGTTCTGAAAACGGATCTTCGTCCAGATACATCAAATAATAGGAAATACTTTTATCCAATTCGTTAATCCGTTCATAACAATATGCCAGATCGTAAAACACATAATAATTGTCCGGCTCCATCGAGTGCACCTTCATAAAATACTTCAAAGCAATTTTATGCTGATTGATCCGTTCAAATGAAATACCTATGTTATAAAGAACCTCTATCTTATTTTCGTCAGCCAGCGATATAGCTACCTCAAATTGCCTTTGTGCTTCTCTTGGTTTACCCAGCATATTCAGTGCTGTTCCTTTCAGGAGATATACTCCATATTCCCCGGACTCCAGATGTTCCAGTTTATTTAAAAGGGATAATGCTTTGACTGGCTGGCTATTATCGATCAATATCTCAGCAATGCGCAATTGTATGGAAGTAGAAGAAGGATATAAATGCATGGCATAATCAGCAGCCTGGGCAGCCTGACTAAAATTATCCGTATCCATATAGTAATCAATAATATCCTCAAACTCGTGGACATCAAAGAAATACTTTTTATGGTTTTCTAACATATCCTCATACCGGTTGACAGAGTTAAGCATTTCCTCGTCATACCAAGAGCCATTCTTTCTGAAATTCATCATATTTTCCTAAAAGAAACGATGTAAAGATACGAAATTATTTAAACATTTTGCTCAACTTATTTAAACAATACGAGCAGGATAAAAAACTTTACCTGCCCGTACAAAACACTACTCTACAGTATAAACAAACATTTATTTAAGCAATAATAGAAATTTTTCATATGCTTTACTCCATTCATCCGTATCACGCGGTTGGAAAATTTCAGTTTCCACAGAATTACGTACTACCTGACGAATATCTGCCAATGATTTCAGATGACCTAATGCCATTGCCTGTACCAATAGGTTCCCCATGGCTGTACCTTCGGCCGGTCCTGCAACCACAGGCATTCCGATAGCATTTGCCGTAAACTGGCACAGATAAGCATTTTTTGCACCACCGCCAATGACGTGTAATTTTTCGATTGGGTGCGGGGAAACACGTTTGAGTTGTTCCAGCGTATAACGGTATTTCATGGAAAGGCTTTCAAAAATGCAACGTACTATCTGTCCTTTCGAAGATGGCACCAACTGATCGGTACGTTTACAATAGCCAGTTATAGCGCTCACCATATTTTCCGGGTTCATAAAATCCGGGGCATCAGGATCAACAAAAGTCTGGAATGCCTTTTCTGACCTGGCCATTTCAACTAATTCCCCGTATGAATGATCCTTTTCACAGGCCCATTCTTTACGGCATTGTTCCAATAACCACATCCCGGTTATGTTTTTCAGAAAACGGAAGGTTCCTTCAACACCACCTTCATTGGTGAAGTTCATTTTGGCCGTTTCCTCATCAATCAGTGCTTTTCGGGTTTCAATCCCCATTAGTGACCAGGTTCCCGAACTAAGGTACGCCCAATTCTCACCTTCAGCAGGTACGGCTGCAATAGCCGAAGCAGTATCATGTGCAGCCACTGCAATAACCGGTATTTTACCCAATCCTGTTTCCTTTGCTATTCCATCAGTAAGTGGTCCGACTATTGTTCCCGGCAGTACGATATCCTGCATCAGGGAAAGAGATACACCGAAAGCATCGAACAACTCGTTTGCCCAGTTCATGGTCTTGGGATTCAGCATTTGTGATGTTGATGCTATAGTAAATTCCGCCTTTTTTACCCCTGTGAACAAATAGTTCAACAAATCGGGCAAAAACAATAAATCTTTCGCCGCCGCCAGTATTGACGAATGATTTTTCTTCAATGCGAAAAGCTGAAACAAACTATTGATCTGCATCAATTGTATACCTGTCAACTCATATACTTTTTCCCGGGACACCAACTTGAAATATTCTTCCATCATACCGTTTGTATGCAGATCCCGGTAGGCATAAGGTTCGCCAAGCAATGAACCGTCTTCTGCCAGGAAACCGAAATCAACGCCCCAGGTGTCGATCCCAATAGATTCCGGATGATATTTTCCATTCAAGCCGCATGTTTTCAAACTGTTCTTTAATGTTTCATAAATACCAAGAAGATTCCAGTGAAGGTGGCTACCTACCGCAATCATCTGGTTACCAAAACGGGATATCTCCTCCATGGTTATTTTTCCATCGGCCAATGTACCGGCAATACTTCTTCCGCTGGTAGCTCCAAGATCAAAAGCAATAAAAGTATGAGATTTCATTTGAATAGTTTAATTGGTTTGTTGATTGACTCACTTGTATAGACAAGCTACAAATGTAACAGAAATTAACGAAAAGTCAATAGTAAGATATGTAAACTGTTGTTAAAAAATTAAAAAAAGAAGATTAACGGATGCTCTTTGCCATTTCCGTCAGGATATGTGGATCCTGTTCCGCAGCAGAACCGATAACCAACACATCAGCTCCGGAATTAAAAAGAAATTCCACTTGTTGGGGAGTACGGATCCCTCCTCCCAGAATTAACGGTACAGATAAATTATTCTTTACATTCTCAACCACATATCCCGGAATGTGTTGTTCCGCTCCACTACCTGCTTCCATGTAAATGGCTTTCAGTCCCAGCATTTCTCCTGCAATAGCCGTAGCTACAGCAATATCAGCCTTTCCAAAAGGGATAGGCATTGTCTGGCTCATATATTCCACTGACGTATGTCCGCTTGCCCCCATCAATATATATCCCACAGGTATGATCTCCAAATTACTTTTCTTCAGAAAAGGAGCTGCCTGCACATGGTTCCCGATCAACAATTCAGGATTACGGCCTGAAATCAGCGAAAGAAAGAAAATACCATCGGCCTGGCAGCTAAGTTGCAATAAACTACCGGGAAAAAGAAATACCGGTTTATCCGTATGCTGCTTGATCGTATCTATTGCTCCCGGCAAATGATTGGAAATAATACTACCCCCGAACAGGAAGAAAGCAATTCCTGCATCATGTGCAATATCAATTGTTTTTGCGAGTGAATCCATAGAATGTTTATCCGGATCAATCAACAAAGCAATTAGTTTACGACGGTTCAAGTTTGATAACAAAATATCATAAAGCATCACCGGAAAAATTATTTGGTACAGAAAACCAACGCATAATTATTTTCCAAAAAATAATGCATCCGGTATTCTTCATTTCTTAGATTATTTTGGACAACACCAACTATATCCCCCATCTTCGCTATATCGAAAGGCTTAATTGTCAGGTTTTTTTGAAAATTAATATCCTCTTTATCACATATCTTGTAAAGGGCTTCTTTAGCACACCAATGGACATATAAATGCTCCTTACGTTTTTCCGGATCAAGGGTAATTACCTCACGGTCGTTGATGAACTTATGGGCTACTCTTTCTATATTATGAGACATGTATTCAAGGTCAATCCCTACAGTCTTATCCTTGCCTAAAAGTATAGAAGTATAACAGTATGAATGTGAAATACTTATATTAAAAGAATCATCGGCCAGATATGGTTTGCGGGAGTCGTTATATACGATACGGGCATCCGGTTTCGTCATTAACTGCAACAGGGCCCTTACACTCAGTGATTCTACTTTACGGCTTAAATTTTTAAATCCATTCAGCCGTTGGATATCGTCTTCGTTTAAATAAACGGAATTAAACAAGGTATCGTAATCTTCGCTGACCTCCCACAATCCGAGACGACACCCTTCTTCAACTTCCATATTGATCAATAATCCCACTATATTCTGTTTTTATGGTCAACAATATACGAAAAACTCAGGCAAAACTATTATTTTTCATTCTTTCCACCGTATTGTTTCCATCAGATGAATAATATCTTCCCGGAAAAAACTGATTACCGGCATCAAAGAATCATAATTCGGCTTCACATTGAAATATAATGATCCCCTCAGAAAATTATCAACACTGTCCGTGACAAAAAACTGTAATGGGGAACCTGCATTTCCTTTAATATCATAAACCGTACCATATACTTTATTTTCGTAATCTACATAATTATACGGATCAACGCCATCTGCCTTCAGAGCAATTTTTTTATAAACAAAGTTCCAGTCATCATCCAAAAGTATGTCAATATTCCTGTTCACCGGGTGATATGTCAAATGAATCGTTCCCTTATATTCAGGAAAATTAATATTAAATAAGCATGGTTGATCTTGATGATAGCGATCGGAACCGATTATCCCATAGACCGGGTAATCAAAAATAAACGGACAGATGCTGTTATATAACTGGTATTTTTTTTCAGGAAAATCAATCCTGAAATAAGCATGCGGTTTCGGCACCTCGTTTCTCTGGCATGAAATACACACTAAAACGATGATACCTATAAAAGCAAAAAGCAAAAACCTATCGAAGTGAAATTTCATTTTACAGGTGTTAATCCTTGGTTGATCATTCAGGCTCATTCACAATTACTTTTATCCGTTTGATACGACGATTTTCCATTTCTTCCACACAAAATGAAAGATGCTGGTAATCCACACAATCCCCGTTTTTAGGTATTTCACCTTTCAATTCAAGAATAATTCCGGCTAAAGTATCTGCCTCTCCCCTGATATCATTGAAAATGGTATCTTCAATATGCATGATACGATAAAAATCGTTCAGCAACACCTTTCCGTCAAACAGATAGGTACGAGCGTCAATCTGCTCATGTTCGGGTTCATCATCATCCGATTCATCTGCAATCTCCCCCATGATCTCTTCCAACACATCTTCCAGTGTGACAATACCTGCCATACCTCCGTATTCGTCAATGATCACAGCTACATGTATTTTCTTCTCCTGAAATTCCTTTAGCAGATCATCAATTTTTTTGTTCTCAGGAACAAAATAAGCATCCCTGATCAAAGATTGCCACTTGAAATTTTCTCCTTCATCAAGGCATGACAACAGATCTTTTACATACAAGATACCTTTTATATTATCCGGATTATCTTCATAAACCGGCAAACGTGAATATCCCCATTCGTTGATTTCATCTATTAACTCCGGTAGTTTTGTTTCAATATCTACTGATACCACATCAATACGTGAAGTCATAATAGTATGTGTATCAATATTTCCGAATTTAACAATTCCTTTCAGTATATCCTTATTCTCAACAATAGTATCCGATGATTTTTCCAGGACATCAGAAAGTTCATCAATGGAAATGCTTTGTTTTTTTTGTAACCTTTTATTGATAAATAAGGTGGAAGAAGAAAGCAGCCTGACCAACGGATAAAGAACAACTTCAAATACAGTCAAAGAGATCACCATACGGTATGATACGTTCCGGGCTTTCTGCGTTACAAAAACTTTAGGGATTATTTCCCCGAAAAGCAACAATACAACAATGATAAGTATGGTTTGAAGAAATAATCCCTCCCCGGACCCTGACACTGATTGAAAAGTTAATATGGCAAGTATGATGAATGCAATATTAATAAAACAGTTGGCGGCAATTATAGTCGCCAGCAACCTTTCAGGCTGATTCAACCATTCGAGTATTTTTCTACTTTCAGGGTTATTGTCATCCTGCACTTTTTTAATATCATCCTGCGAAAGAGCAAAAAAAGCCGCTTCGTAACTTGCTATCAAACCTGAAAGAAATAACAGGAATAGCAATACAGCTACACAGCATATAATACCTGTGATATTGCCCGGTGCAAAAAGAACACCGACATGGCTTGCTATAATGTATAAATAAGGGTCAGGGTCCAAGAATATACTAATTAGTGAACACTAAAATGGCAGATCATCCGGCGCCGTATCCAGATTGGTTGTTTCAACGGATGGCGCGGAATAATTCCCGGAAGCCTGAGCAGGAGAATCGCCTGAGTGGCTATCCTGTTTCGGTCCGACCAGATTCATAACATCTGCCAATATTTCTGTTGTATAACGCTTATTTCCGTCCTTGTCATCCCAGGCACGGGTACGCAATCTTCCTTCTATATATAATAGCGTTCCTTTACGGACATAATCTTCCGCAACCTTAGCCAATCCCCGCCACATAACGATATTGTGCCATTCGGTATGTTCCGAACGATTCCCATCCTTTGTCCAGAATTCACTGGTAGCCAACGGGAAACGAGCCACGGTTAAATTGTTATCCATATGTCTTACTTCAGGGTCCTTTCCGGCACGTCCTAATAAAATCACTTTGTTTACCATAATACATCAATTTTAGTTTAAACTACATAAATTAAAAGTCATAGCGAAAGTATTGGAAATCGATATTCCACATACTAAATACAAAGATAAACAAAATAGATGATATTTAAAAATTCCGGTCAAAAAATATAACATAAAAAACAAAATCCATATTAATTCTTATATGTCAACCATTTCCACAATTCCCTGTAGGTTAATTTCTTTCCATATATCAGTATCCCTGTTCGGTAAATCTTAGCTGAAAGCCATATGGCGCCAATGAAAGTGATAACAAGTAATACCATAGACAAGGCCAGCTCCCCATATGGAACTCCGAAAGGTATACGGGCCATCATCACAATGGGAGATGTAAAAGGAATAATGGAAAACCAAAAGGCCAATGCACCGTCCGGATTTTTCATGGCATTGATCATGACCAGAAGAGCAATGATCAATGGAACAGTGACAGGCAACATGAATTGCTGTGTATCAGCATCTGTATCTACTAAAGAACCAATTGCTGCAAAGAGAGAGCCGTACAGCAGGTATCCACCCATGAAAAAAAACAAGAAACTACCGATTAGCACACCAAAATTGATGGACCGGAACATAGAAATGACCCCTTGTGCCTTTTCGGTAAGTTCAGCCGGAAGCTGGCCGGTTGCCATCTGCATGTTTCCCGCTTGTTGTAATGCTTCTTTAGTAAGATCGGAAATAAATATGCTTTGTACCACGACCACCAGAATACCGGTAAAAACGATCCATGCAACAAACTGTGTCAATCCGACCAAAGCCACTCCCACAACTTTACCCATCATCAGCTGGAACGGCTTTACCGATGATACGATCACTTCAATGATACGATTGGTCTTTTCTTCAATCACACCACGCATCACCTGAGCTCCGAACATAAATACGAACAAATAAATCAGAAAAGAGGCGATATATGCAACAGCCATATTTAAACCGCCATGACTTTCTTTCTCAGCAGATCCTCCTTCAGATAAACGAAAAGTCCGGATACTAATATGGGTCTTGATGGATTTAAGTATATTTTCCAGATTATCAATATGATGTGCCTTCAGCTTTTCCACCTCTATTTCTTTTTCTATCGCATTTGAGATATGCATGGTAAGGCTGGAAGGGGGTTGTTTGTATGAAAAGAATTCAACACCTGAAGGGGTATAAGCGATATAAGACGGAATGTACAGGATGCCAAAAAATTCCGTTCTTGAAAGATTTTTTTTGAAATCTTCCAGTTTTACATCAGCAGCATATGTGAACTGGTATTTTTCGGTATCGGGTATCTTTTGAACGAACAGTTGTGAACTGTCAATCACCGCTATTTGTTTGATATCTTCGTCTTCCATGGTAGCAAACCACATAGGGGTCAGCATCAGGGCGGCAAAAAGTACCGGACCCAGTAAAGTCATTACAATAAAACTTGTTTTGCGGACACGGGTCAGGTATTCCCGGCGTATGATAATGGATATTTTACTCATATCTGTATGTTTAAATCATCTTGGAAAATCATGGGGTCGAAATAGCACTTTCTTTCACCTTCCGTATAAATATATCGTTCATACTTGGCAGTAATTCGTTGAATGACACTATTTTCACATGAGGCATAAGCATTGAAAGCAATTCGTTACCCGTAGCGGATGAAATGTATATCTTCATTTTTTTATGGGATGGGTTAATTTCCTGATCAATGATCTGACAACGATTTGACAACAATACATTTTCCAGTACTTTTTCATCTCCTTCGAAACCGATTTCGTATTCTCCCGATTTATACTCCTGCCTTATTTCGGAAACACTTCCCTGAAGGATACATCTGGATTTATTGATCAATGATATATGATCACACATTTCTTCTACAGATGCCATATTATGGGTGGATAAAACAATCGTGGTACCTTTATCCTTAAGTTGAAGTATCTCTTTTTTCAACAGGTCTGCATTGATCGGATCGAAACCACTGAACGGCTCATCCAGGATCAATAATACAGGATCGTGTAAGATAGTAGTAATGAATTGTACCTTTTGCTGCATTCCTTTAGATAATTCTTCGATCTTCCGGTTCCACCAACTTTGTATTTCAAACCTCTGAAACCAATAATCGATCTTCTCATGAGCCTCTGCCTTGGTTAAGCCTTTCAAGCGGGCCAGATAAAGCACCTGTTCCCCGACTTTCATCTTCCGGTACAACCCTCTTTCTTCCGGCAAATACCCAATCCGGGCCACATCATCACGATGTAATTTCCGCCCCATAAACAATAGCTCACCATTGTCCGGAGCTGTGATCTGATTAATGATGCGGATAAATGTTGTTTTTCCGGCACCGTTAGGCCCCAGCAAGCCATAAATGCTTCCCTGGGGAATATCAATGGTGATATGGTCAAGCACTTTCGTGTTACCATATTGTTTTTCTATTCCGCGGGCGGACAATATACTTTCGTTCACTTATATTTAATATTAAAAAACAGATAAACCATCTGCCGGTTAAACGTACAAAGGTAAATCATTTTTACATTGATGTAAAATAACGTTCGTCAAGTGACACTTTTCAAGAGATATCCTTTGCCATCCAACATTAACAGGCTGATCATTAATACTGATTTTTTCAGGAATATAAAAGTGATTTTACTACTTTTGCAAAAAAAGATGTCAATTAAAATCAATATCACAATATGATCACTTTTATTACAGCTGTAATTTTACTTGTTGCCGGATATTTCTTTTACGGCAAATTGATTGAACGTATTTTCGGGGTACAACCCGACCGGAAAACACCAGCCTATACTCATACGGATGGAGTAGATTATGTTCCCATGGGATGGGGGAAAATTTTCCTGATCCAGTTCCTGAACATTGCCGGCCTGGGACCTATCTTTGGTGCTATCATGGGTGCGGTATATGGTCCGGCCGCTTTTCTGTGGATTGTTTTTGGAACTATTTTTGGTGGTGCGGTACATGACTATTTCTCAGGCATGTTATCTATCCGCAACCAGGGAATGAGTCTTCCCGAATGGGTTGGCAAATATATGGGGACAGGATTCAAGCAATTTATGAGGATATTTACCATCCTTTTAATGATACTGGTCGGAACGGTATTTGTCGCCGGTCCATCCCAGTTGCTGGCTAATATGACTCCGGAATATATGGGCTTCACAGTATGGTGTGTGATCATTTTTATCTATTATATCCTGGCTACTCTTTTACCAATCGACAAAATCATCGGAAAAATTTATCCCATATTCGGATTTGCCATGTTATTCATGGCTTTGGGCATTGGAGGCGCCCTTATATGGAATGGCGCACCGATACCGGAAGTCACACTATCCAATTTGCATAATATGCATCCTCAACCGGATAAATACCCGTTATTTCCTATGCTTTTCATATCCATCGCATGTGGAGCTATTTCCGGCTTCCATGCTACCCAATCTCCGCTAATGGCACGATGCCTGAAAAATGAGCGACAAGGAAGAAAGGTCTTTTACGGCGCCATGGTAGCAGAAGGAATCGTTGCCCTGATATGGGCCGCGGCTGCTATGAGCTTTTTCGGTTCCGTAGGCGGATTACAGGAGTTCCTGCAGGCCAACGACAATAATGCTGCTGTAGTGGTGGATCAGATAGCTCATTCCTGGCTGGGTAAATTCGGCGGACTACTAGCCATTATCGGAGTTATTGCTGCTCCTATCACTTCAGGAGATACGGCATTCCGATCCGCTCGCCTGATTGTTTCCGACTTCATCAGCTACAGTCAGAAATCGATCCGGAATCGTATTATTATTGCTATTCCATTATTTGTTGTTGCATTGGTTCTTTTACAGGTAAATTTCGACGTTATCTGGCGCTATTTCGCCTGGTCGAACCAGACCCTTGCAGCTGCGACCCTCTGGGCTATTACTATTTACCTGGCACAAAAGAACAAGTTTTACTGGATCACGTTGCTTCCGGCTTTATTCATGACAATGGTCATATCTACCTATATAGTTGTGGCTCCTGAAGGATTCAGCCTATCAGCCAACATCGGATATCCGGTAGGAGCGGTATGTACGATCGCAACCGGGGCAATGTTCATTTGGTGGATGAAAAGCAGGATGAAAAAGACTAAAGTAGAAGATTTGTAATGTTTTTTTTATCTCTTTCGAATCTTTCACTTAAGATGAATATCTTCAGGTATTACAATTCGATCCTGTAAATTCTGTTTTTTCGTCTGTATAATTGTTTACATTTGCGTCCTGAATATACACTCAAATTAAAAATACATGAAACAATCAGATATGAATGGAATTTTAAAGATCAAACCGCAATCGGAATGTATGTATGATTGCATCTCTCTGGGAGAAGTAATGTTACGCCTTGACCCGGGAGACGGTCGTGTACGTACAGCCCGCCAGTTCCAGGCATGGGAAGGCGGAGGCGAATATAATGTTTCCCGCGGACTAAAAAAATGTTTCAGGCTGAATACAGCTATTATAACATCTTTTGCTGATAATGAAGTCGGACATCTGGTAGAAGATTTCATCATGCAAGGGGGTGTAGATACCCGTTTCATCAAATGGGTCCAGGATGACGGAGTTGGTCGTACCGTACGAAACGGCATTAATTTTACAGAACGCGGATTCGGCATCCGTGGTGCCAAAGGAGTTTCTGACAGAGGAAATACGGCTGCTTCCCAATTAAAAAAGGGAGATATTGACTGGGATTACATTTTTGGAAAATGTGGAGTCCGTTGGTTTCATACAGGGGGAATCTTTGCCGCACTCTCCGAAACAACGCCTGATGTGGTGATTGAGGCGACAAAAATGGCAAAGAAATACGGCACGATTGTCTCATACGATCTTAACTATAGGCCGTCTTTATGGAAATCTATCGGCGGAAAGGCAAAGGCGCAGGAAGTAAACAGGGAAATTGCAAAATATGTGGATGTGATGATCGGTAATGAAGAAGATTTTACTGCCTGTCTTGGATTTGAAATCGAAGGTACCGATGAAAAACTGACAAAATTGAATATTTCCGGATACCGTAAAATGATTGAAACTGCAGTGAATGCTTATCCCAATTTCAAAGTGATTGCCACAACACTCCGTACGGTTAAATCAGCCACCATCAATTCATGGGGAGCTATTTGCTGGGCCGGAGGAAATTTCTTTGAAGCGACTCATCGCGAAGATATTGAGATATTTGATCGCGTGGGAGGTGGCGACAGCTTCGCATCGGGTCTGGCTTATGGTTTTCTCACATATAATGATCCGCAGAAAGCAGTGGAATATGGAGCCGCTCACGGGGCCCTGGCTATGACCACTCCCGGCGATACCTCGATGGCTACGCTCGAAGAGGTGGAAAAGTTAGTGAAAGGTGGAGGTGCGCGGGTAGATCGTTAAAACCTTCCTAAGAGTAGGAATTTAAAAAAGGAGATAAAAATCCATAGGTATGGATTTTTATCTCCTTTTTAGTTAATCATTTTTTCGTTTTCTTACAAAATAACCGGTAATACTACCTAAAATAAGTAAAGCCATAGCAATAGAACTTGCCAGAGCGATTTTTTCACCGATCGCGTAACTTGCCGGTTCAAACTTAAATTCGATCCGGTGGTTTCCTTCCGGAACCTTCATGGCACGTAACACATAATTAGCACGTACATGGGGCGTTAATTGCCCATCAATATATGCATTCCATCCTTTCCCGTAATATATTTCAGAAAAAACAGCCAGCTGGGGTAATTGCGATTGGTATTCATATATCAAATGATTCGGCTGATAACCTGTCATTTGAATCGTCGCTGTTGTATCGGGAGCTATGGCTGCCGTATTTTCGAAGGAATGTTCAAAACGCTTATCAATAATTGCTTCCTGCCATGGGTCAAATCCGGATAATGCAGCGATCTCTTCATCGGCATTCTCTACCCACCTGATATTATTTACAGTCCATGCATTGCCCATTGCCTTGGGGTTGACTAATGCCGGTTGTTCGCGGTGATAAATAATATACTTAGTATTCAGCATATTGAGGGATGGGCATTTTCCAAACACATCATCAAAATCACTTTCGGTTTCGACTGACCGGAATCCGGAGACAACAGAACCGATCTCCCTACTAAGTTGATGTTCTATCAAATCCTGATAGCGCTTCATCTTGGCACCATGGTATCCGCCTATTGACTTATGGAAATAAGAGGTGGTAGCATCACTGAACACATCTACCGTAAGATTCAGCACCCTGTAATCAAGGCTCTTATCCTGAAGGATAGACAAATCGGCAGGAGATGCTTTCACCGGTACCGCTACGTCTTTGGCCGCAACAAAGCGGTCATTGTTCAGGTAACGTTTATCAACGGACCATAGGTCTGCAATAATCAGGGCAGCAAAAAGAAAACAAGCTATTTTTGTCTTGATCTTTCCGTTCAAAGTAAACCAGAGTACTACGGCCGAGGCAAGTACAAAAAACAAGCTGCGGAGTGAATCCATCCTCAACACATATTCACGGGTATCGGGTAAGGCGGCAATTAACCAGTCCGGGTATCCCATGTCTTTCAAACCAGCATCGCCCGAAGCATTAAAACTGAATAATAATCCCGGAAAAACGACAAAAAATAAAGCAACGCCACCGGTAATGTACAGGCTCTTTTTCAATGCATTTTTCTTTTGATCGACAGATAATTGATTGCCGAATATTTCTTTTAACGCAAGTATTCCCAGTAACGGGACGGTCAGTTCGGCAATAATAAGGATCATTGATACGGTCCTGAATTTATTATATAAAGGAAAGAAATCAATGAATAAATTGGATACGAACATGAAATGTTTGCCCCAGGCCAAGACAATGGAAACGATAGTTGCGGTTACCAGCCACCACTTGATCCGTCCTTTTACCACAAATAAACCGAGAACAAAAAGGAATACCATCACAGCGCCAATATACACAGGCCCGGCGGTACCTCCATCCTGTCCTCCCCAGTATAGCGGCACCTGTTTGGATATCTGATTGGCCTGGGATTTAGGAACATTATTCTCCATCAATGCTTTATAGAATGGTGAATTCTCTCCTACAGGTCCAAATGTCCCCCCCACAAAATTGGGAATAAAAAGGTTCATGGTCTCGGCAATACCATAACTGTAATTGTTCAGGATATAACTTTTATCCAGCCCGGAAGTTTTGTCGCCTTCGGCATCGGTCAATTCGGATGGTCCACGTGTGGAGTATGGTGTATATTCCATAGTGAGCAGCATATTTGTAATGTTGACTCCTATAGATAATGACAACGCCAGAAGCATGGCCGCAGAAGCTTTGATAAAAGCATTGTATTGTTTTTCTTTAACAATCTGTATCAATTCGAAAATCAGGAATATCAGTACGATGATGGCTGTGTAATAGGTGATCTGAAAATGATTCACACGTATCTGCAATGCAAGCCCCAGGCAAGCGACGATAGTACCCAACCATATCTTTTTCCGGTAATAACCCAGATAGATACCTCCAATGATCACAGGCATAAATGCCAAAGCCCACATCTTGGTGTTATGCCCTGCACCAATAATAATCAGGAAATAAGAAGAAAGACCATAAGCGAATGCTCCCGCTATGCTTAACCATGGGTCTACCTTGAAACACAATAGCATGATATAAAAGCCCAAAAATGCCATAAAAAGTACGGAAACAGGAGACGGAAGTTTTAAAGTCAAAATATTGAGAAGATAATTCGCCAGATTGTTCGGGTACTTGACAGATATCTGGTACGCCGGCATACCACCGAAGGCAGCATTGGTCCATAGAGCCTCCTCACCGGTTTCCTGCCTGAAATCCTCAATTTCTTTTGATATTCCTTTATGTTGCTTAGCGTCATATTGGGAAAGCCTTTTTCCGTCAAGAACAGGACTGAAATAAATCAACGAAGCCAATAGGAAAACTACCACCGCTACAATATGTGGCAAGCATTTTTTTAATAAATCCATTTGGTTTGAATTAGTATTTTTGGTAAATTCATTTTATTTCTTCAAAGTCAATATAATCTCCTTCGTCTTTTCCAAAATTCTTTTCAGACTTAGGCTTATAGTTGATGGATACCTCCCCTTCCTTTTTTTTAGCTTTATTGCGGGACATCTCTTCCTGTTGCATCCGCTGGTGCGTATTTTTCTTTATATATCCGTTGAATAAAAAGGGAAAAAGCATACGGGCTACTGCCTTTATCAGGAAGTAAATAAGCAGGATAATTAATACTGTTTTGAGTAAAACCCCCATGTGTATCGATTTTTCGAATGATTACCTAAGGCGGCTTAATGCCTGTACCATGAGTTCGTCTTTCCTGATTCCTCGGTAGGCAAGATAATGTAAGATAATGGATACAACCGGGAAAACAACAGGTAAATGGTAGGTAAACGATCCGATTTGTTGCACTCCCCTCAAAACAAATATTGCTACGCCGATTAACCCGATCAATAATAGTATATTATATATGCATAAACGTATCTGCAGCAGCCGTCGTTTATACATAAAAATTGTAATCAGGTTCAAGGCACAGATAAGTATCCCGAAGACCAGAAGGGAATTTTGCCTGCTGAGATATTGTGTCCCGTCAATTCCTGTCTCATAAAATCCTGTAAGATTAAATACGAAAATATCACCATTGGTACTCAATAGCGTAACAACCGGCACAAAAAACAGGGGAAGCAGGAAACATAATGAAGCAAACAGAAAAATACTTTGAATTCTTTGTATCATATTTTACTTGACCTTTTGATAAATAACATTTCAGTGTCTTTGTAACCAGGAACATAGGATCCGAACAATTATTTATAGAGCCAAGATATTCCTGAAAATTAAAATCGTTGTAAAAATAATACTATATTCGGAAATTTAAAATTGCAGAATTGCATTCCTGTTGCTTAGTAGGTAAACGCCTATATATCATACTCCTCTATTTGTTGGCAACCAATGGTCTATTGGCGCAGCCGGCAGATTCATCTGATTATTCACATCAGTTAATACGTTCGGCCGGAGTGGGCCTGCCAAGACTGAATTATCCGTTTCTTTCACCACTGGTATATTCCGGAGTTTCTTTAGGAGTCCATACCAACAGGTTCCGGGAAAGAACACATGCCTTAACACAGTTCCATACCCAATTCGAAATTGGAATCCTATATAACAAAGCCACGGACGCATACATTACTTCACTTACTTTTCGGGGACAAAATTCCTGGCATTGGTATCTGACAGACAAAAGAAAACCGCTCAGATTATTGTTAGGCGGATCGGTGGACACAGGGGTGGATGTTTACCTGAAAGAAGACAATACCAATAATCCGGTGGCTTACTTTTTTAATTTATCGATTAGCCCGAGTCTGGCCGGTAAATACCGGTTCAAAATAAAAAATACCGGATTGGAATTGTCACAACAAATCGATGTTCCTTTGGGATCATTGATTTCCAGTTCCGGATATTCCTCTTCTTTGCCCGGCGGCCTGACAGAAGAAGACGCTTCATTTTTTGAAGCGTTGAAATGGGCTTCGTTGGGTAGTTATAGAAAGATCATGGCCATGACAACAGTGGACATCGTTCCTTCAAAAGAAAGGAGAAAAAAATGGCCGGTTATCCGATTTACCTATATCTTTTCCGGAAGAAATTATGAAAAAAATGCAGTTAAGGTAGAATCGGTCAATCATATCTTCTTTGCAGGAGCTATGTTCCGCTTATTCCGCTAAAGTAGGAAATTCCCGACTTATGTTTTACCTCCGACATAAGATAAACAGCCTGTTGGCGTTGCTTGTTCTGCTTTACCGTGTTGTGGTTTGCTTACAAAATTGTACCTTTGTCTATCAGAAATATTAATAAGACAGATATGGATGTTGTTAAGTTTCCACGTAGGGAAGATTGGAAGAATATAATCACCCGTCCGGAACTGGATTATTCGACGTTGTTCGAAACAGTAAGAGAGGTAATGGATGATGTGCGGAAAAATGGAGATAGTGCTGTATTTAAGTATGGTGAAAAATTCGATCAGGTACAATTGCACCAGCTGGAAGTTTCTCCGGATGAGATGACTCGTGCAGAACAGCTGATTCCGGAAGATTTAAAAGCTGCTATCCGGACTGCACGGAAAAATATTGCCACATTCCACCAGTCACAACAGCTAAAACAACAAAAGATAGAAACATCCCCCGGCGTTACCTGCTGGCAGAAATCCGTAGGGATTGAAAAAGTAGGCTTATATATACCGGGAGGTACGGCTCCTTTATTTTCAACAGTATTGATGCTTGCTGTTCCGGCACGTATTGCCGGTTGCAAAGAGGTCATCCTGTGTACACCTCCGGGAAAAGACGGAAAAGTAAATCCTGCTATTTTATTTTCCGCTAAAGAAGCTGGTGTCGATAAAGTATTTAAAATAGGAGGGATACAAGCGATAGCGGCCATGACTTACGGCACGGAGAGTGTTTCTAAAGTATACAAAATATTCGGCCCCGGTAACCAGTATGTTACAGCTGCAAAACAGCTGGTCTCCTTACGCGATGTATCGATCGACATGCCGGCCGGCCCTTCCGAAGTGGAAGTAATCGCCGACGGCTCTGCCAATCCGGATTTCGTAGCTGCTGACCTATTGTCTCAGGCGGAACATGGGAAGGACAGCCAATCTATATTGGTGACTACTGTTGAAACCCTGGCCAATGAGGTGTTGGCTGAGATAGAAAAACAACTTCCGGAACTATCCCGTAGTGAAATTACCGGGAAAGCATTAAAAAACAGTCGTATCATTGTATTGAAAGATGAAGATGAGGTAATCGACTTTACCAATATGTATGCACCTGAGCATTTGATCATTGAAACCAGCAATTATAAAGATTTGTCCGAACGGATCGTCAATGCCGGTTCTGTATTCCTGGGGCATTACACCCCCGAAAGTGCCGGGGATTATGCTTCGGGTACTAATCATACACTACCCACCAACGGATACGCTAAGATGTACAGTGGAGTAAACCTGGACAGTTTTGTAAAAAAAATCACTTTCCAGGAAATCACTCAAAACGGCATCCGGCATCTTGGCCCAGCCATTGAAGTAATGGCTAAGGCCGAATTGATGCATGCCCACAGCAATGCGGTAACTTTGAGAACCCAATAGTATCCCGGTTTTGTCCGCCAACAATGAACGCCTGATGGACAACGCTTTCTACATACATATTCCTTACTGTAAGCAAGTTTGTTATTATTGTGATTTCCACTTCCGGGTGGCCATGAAAGATAAACAGGCCATGTTGAAGGCCATGCAGGAAGAAATATTCCTCCGGAAGGATTATCTCCGGCTTCACAATGACAGAGATAGTAAAACCATGATCCATACGCTCTATTTCGGCGGTGGAACACCATCTGTACTTACTCCGGAGGACCTATCCCTGTTACTGGATGCTTTCCGGAAATACTACACCTTATCTCCGGATGCGGAAGTGACTATTGAAACCAATCCGGACGACCTGACCCCTGCCTATCTGGAAGGGCTGAGTCAACTAGGGTTCAACAGGCTAAGCATTGGTATACAATCATTTTTTGATGATGACCTGCGTTGGATGAACCGGAGACATAACGCAGATGAAGCTATTCAATCGGTAAATCTGGCCCAAAAAATAGGTTTCGACAACATCAATATCGATTTAATCTATGGTTTGCCGGGCATGGATGCAGAAAAATGGAAAGAAAACCTGACCCGTGCCATTGCACTGGATGTACCTCATCTTTCAGCATATCATCTTACGATAGAATCACGTACGGTATTCGGACGTCGAAAAGATAAAGGAGAATCATTCGGGATCAGTGAAAATGACAGTGTGGCTCAATTTGAAGTTTTACTGGATATGCTGGGAAAAGCAGGGTATGAACACTATGAAATTTCCAATTTTGCCCGTTCCGGGTTCTATTCTCGTCATAATACCGCATACTGGAGACAAATACCCTATATCGGCATTGGTCCTTCGGCTCATTCTTACGATGGTAGATCACGTCAATGGAATATCAATAACAATACCCGCTATATCGATCTTCTACTCGATGGGAAGGGAGAAGTATGGTATGAACGGGAGATACTGTCTCCTGCCGACAAATATAATGACTATGTATTGACAGCTTTACGTACCCGGTGGGGAATCAGGCTGGAATACGTTCGGGAAAATTTTGGATACGATTTTTTGAATTCCTTGCTCAGCCTGGCAGCCAAGTATATTCAAACCGAATTTATCAGGGAAGAAAACAGCACTTACACACTTACAACTAAGGGAAAAATGATTGCAGACCGCATTGCATCCGATTTATTTATTGTTACATAATTCACTGTGAATATGTTCAACCAGAGATTTACGGACTACCCTGATCCCCTATAATAGGGGAACACAGGAAGAATGTGAAAAGAATTTCAGAAAACCGTCACAACAAAATTTTCCTACGTTCCGCCAAAACAATTACAAGAAATCCGAACTTCCTGTTGTTCTTGCGTATAGCCTTTAATGCCTTATTCTTTATTTTTATCAGACTAGCCTCGTAACGTGAAGGGTTCTTCTCTATTTCAGCACTTATATCATTAATTTCCGTCAATAGCTCTTCAATTTTATTCAGTTTGTCCACTAAGTCCATTTTGGTAAGGTTTTAACAGTAATATAACTCGTCTGCTATGTTGATACTTCTAAAACACGAAAAAATATATTCATATATAATTACATCATTCAGGACAGATGCAATCTTCCTTTTCCTATGATTCATCTTAAAATCATCACGTATTATTCAATATCCTCCAATAAATTTTCGATATTACTTTCATTTAATTTTGACGCTATAAATTTTAATATGCCATATTCCGTCAATGTTGAATCATTCCTCCTAAGCCTCAGATATAAAGTCGTTTCAGAGCATTTCATTTTTTCACGCAAACAAATTCTAAGGTCACTATTGTTGCGTATTTTCGAAATTATTTCAGGTTTTAGTCTCATGTCCGTAATTTTAATTTTTCATAATGGAATTTTATGATTATATTTAATATTACAAATTAATATAAAAGTTCATTAAAATACAAATTTTTCATCAAAAAATGAATAAATATTTTCATTTGCTTATTTTAAATATCTAGATATGAACCTAGAAGAGATAAGAGAAATTGCTAAAAAAAAGGATAAAACCATTAAACGGATCGCTCAGGAAATTGGTATGACTGAACAGAATCTGCATAGGTGCATTCGAATTAACAGCATGAAATCAAAACACTTGAATAAAGTCGCAGAATTCCTGGAGGTTCCGATAACTGTTTTTTTGTCTGACAATGTTGACTTAAAAGAAGAAAATACTTCAAAACTCAAAGAACCCAAAACCAAATATGGCGTATGTACTGATTGCGAGCAAAAAGATATGATCATTAAAGCACTTACCGACCGGATCAAAAAGTTGGAAAAGCAATTGGCTTCAAGCAAAAGAAAAAAATAACAGCAATATCTTATTGATAAAGCACGAAAAATAATATTCACAGGTTATCATTGATAATGTTCATATATGATGGATCTATCTATTATCAAAAAAATTTCGGAGAAAAAAGGAATTCCTCTAAAAAGAATTGCTGAAAATATAGGCATGTCCGAACAAAATTTACACAGATGTATTAAAAACAATAACATAAAAGCCGATAGTCTGGGAAAAATTGCAGCGATCCTGAATATTCCCATTCAAGATTTTTTTGATGAAAAACAGGCATACCCGACCAACGATGTACGAAATAATATGTTGGAATCAAAAGCAATTTATGAGTTATTAAATGACAAAGAAAGGATTATCAAACTACAATATGATAAAATCAAAAGCCTGGAAGAGGAATTAAGACGTTATAAACAATAACTTTTTAATTTGAACTATTAACAGCACGATTATTAACATACTCTTTTATGTCGGTAAAGTAGAAAAACACCGGCAATTCGAATATTCACATAAGTTAAATTAATGACTAAAATTATATATATGATAAAAAATTGTGCATTATAAAAAGAAAATCCATTACTTTTGTTCATATTTTAATAACATTTTATCACAAACACTTAAACTAAATTCACATGAAAAAGTTATTTTTTTTAGCATTTATTACAATTGCATTTACCGCGGCTGCACAAGATGACGCCCGTGCACGTATCGGGATAAAAGGTGGTGTCAACTTTTCCAATATCAGTAAAGATAAAGATGGAAATATTGATAAAAGCAATATGCTTCCGTCCTTCCACGTGGGGTTGATAGCTGATGTCCCGTTAGGTGTTCCTATCATTTCGCTACAACCCGGATTGCTATTATCCGGGAAAGGCGCAAAATATGAAATCGGAGACGGTACCATGAAGTTGAAACCATTTTATTTAAATCTGGATGTTAACCTTTTACTAAACATTCCGTTTGGTGATGATTTTAAAGTATTCGCAGGTGTCGGCCCTTATGGTGCACTCGGCCTTTTCGGAAAATTGAAAACCGAAGGAACCATTTTGGGAATAGATGTAAATAAAGATTTTGACATCAAATTTTCGGATAATAAGGATGACATTGACCGTGTAGAAGAATATGCACACATGAAAAGATTTGATGTGGGGGCAAATCTTACAGCCGGAGTTGTCCTTTCGAATATCATGCTAAGCGCTAATTACCAGCTTGGATTTACCAAAATGCGGCAAGGAGTAGCGGATGATAATGATGACAAGGGTAAAAACCGTTCATTGAGTATATCGATAGGGTTTCTCTTCTAACTCTTTTACCTAAAAACAAAATACTATGTTCGTTTATGAAAATAAACATTCATAAACGAACATAATTTTATTGGTATTTTTCAATATCACGAACAGGAATTTTTATTTATTGGTTGCTTCTTTCTTTTTCTAAAAAAGAACAACGGGAGATAAACTAAAATTCCTACCAGTGAAAACAATAATCCACCCATTGTCCCTGCAGCCAGTGCAAACCAGAATGGTTCCCTTGGTTTGCCAATAACAAATGGAATCAGTCCAAGGATAGTGGATAAGATAGTCAATAATACCGGTGTTATCTTACCGTGTAGAGCCTGTAAATACAAGCGCCTTGGCGAACAGGGAGAATGCCTTCGTAGATTATTGTAATCGTTGATAATATAAATAGCTGCATTTACGGTGAGACCACACAATAGTACCATAGCAGCAAAGCCACCCTGATCAAAATTCAACCCGAACAGGTAAAACGTAAGGAATAAGCCTATAAAAGCAAAGGGAACCAGGCTAATTACAGCCAATGGTTGACGTAAGGACTCAAACAGTATGGAACACAATACATACATGACTATTAAGATCAACAAAATGATCCAGTATTGTTTTTTTTCTTTCTTCCACCAGTAGTTTCCTCCTACTGCTTCGGCTTTATACCCCAAAGGTAAAATTTCATTGGCTTCTTTTACTGTCCGTTCATGTAGTTTGCTGGCAAACCTCGATGATCCGATATAATCATAACTGACTGTCAGGGTATATTGCTGGTCTTCCTTACAAATATCCTGCTGTTCATCTTCTTTTACCATTTCGCTCACAGAAGACAGTTTAAAATAATTATCCCCACTTTGCATCAGACTGTGGTGCATGAGCCATTGGTCTATTTGTGGCAATTGTTTTGACCTGATTTTAATCTGCTGGTAACTGTCGTTAATTATTGTACTGGTAGCGGTCTGCTCGTTCCCTGCAGCAATTTGAACGATATTGAAATATTGTGGAAGCGATATTCCGCTCATATACAAACGTTCGACATCCGGACGCAGCACAAATTCACGGTCCAGGTTCTTATAATTCGAATAACGGCTCATCAGGTTTACTTCCTTGATGCGTGGATTTTCCATCAGGCCTTTTCCGATATTTTCGCCATAAATATATAATTCATCATAATTATAGCCATATAGCTGTATCCGATGTTGTCCGGTAGATTCCCGTATCTGGTTAGAAAAATAGTCGCCTACTCCATAAACGGTCCAATCTGCAGCGCCCGAATTAATGCCCCAGGAAACCAGTTCGTTTTTCAGGTGAAAAGGCAGATAGCTGTATTCATGTTCTTCGGTGAAGGTAATGCTGACATTCGCTCTTTGGGGAGAATATATGTTGGCTTGAAATTTATCTATCCCAGAGTATCCGGATAAATATTTTTCCATTTTTTCAATGTTCTGGTTCATTTGCATGATAGTGGATCCGGGAGGCATGGTCGCATAAACATTCAGAGTAGTTCGTTGGCGTTCGGAACTCCAGTTTGATCCTTCAAACACGAATTGGACAAATAACCTCAAAGCTCCTCCCAGGGATTTATCAACGATAGGTTTCGCCTTCTCAACATACCATGAACTGCCCAGTGTTTTATTATAGATCTGTGGCCATTTTCCTTCTCCCTCGAGTTTATTAGGAAGCATAAACACAGGAAGTCCGAATCCAATTATGACAATTACCCATGCAATCCAACTACGACGACGGATACCGGATATCATACGGGTATAGAAACGTGATAATCCGGATAATCTCCTGATACCCTTCATGGATATTTTCTTGACCTTTTCCGTGCTTCCCGATATAGGGCCTATCAATCGAACATAAAGTGCCGGTGTAAGAAACCATGCTCCCGCCAGGGAAACCATCAGGTTAATAATGACAACAATAGCAAAATCAGATAAATTGAGTTTGATGCGTTCATCAAGAAAGAAAACAGATGACAAGGAAATAGCAGTTGTAAGCGTGGCTGCTAATATAGCTACGAATACGCGACGGTTTCCCCTGCTGCGGATATGCTCCACCATTACAATGGTATTGTCAATGATCAATCCCAGCGAAATGGTGATCCCTGCGAGTGAATAAAGATGTATTTCAATATTTAATAGGTAATACATCCCCAGGGCAACACATATATTGACAATAATACTGATTAGTATAATTAGCAAAAAACGTACTTTCCTTGTCACCAGAAGAATAAAAATCAAAAGAATACAGATGGTCGCAATAGTACGGATATATATTTTATCCAGCTCTTTCTTGATATATTCAGTACTATCATCCCTTTTTTGCAACTCATACCCTCCGGGTAATTTTTTCTCCAATTCTGCAATTTTTGCATTTACTTCATTTGCCAGAACGATATGATTAGATAAAGGTGATGCATAAATAACAATATTAATGGTATTTAAACCATTCATCCGGAAATATGATGTAGGTTCTCTCTCTGTATGTTTTATTGTGGCTATGTCTCCGAGGTAAATAACCCGCTCGTTAACAGAGGTAAGCGGAATTTCTTCAAGACGGACTTTATGGGCATTAAGATTCGTAACGGTAAGTTGCACCCATGCTTTGTTTCCCTTAGTATCCATATCCTGAACCATACCCAGTGGTTGTTCGGAGTAGTGTCTTCTGATAGCTGTATTCAATGAAGCTGGAGTTAATCCGATAGCTTTCAGTTGATCGGCGTCATACTCGACCATCCATTCATAGGGAGAAGCGCCGTATACTGAAATAGTGCTGATCCCCTCGATTTGTCCCAAAGCAGGTTTGATCACTTCTTCGGCATATTCCTGTATTCCTGCCGGATTGGCCGGAGCCTGCAAAGAATAAACCAGTAATGATCTTTCCTGTTGGTTATTGGGCCTGTTCAATGAAAGAGAAGGGAAACTGATCCCATCAGGTAATTTCGGATACAGTTGGCGGATAATAGAGGCTGCTTCAAACCGTACCTCATCCATATTTACCGTTTTATCAAACTCAATAGAGATATATCCGCTATTATTACGTGATGTAGATGATATTTTACGGATACCCCGTATCCTGTTCAAACTACCTTCCAGTACAGAAGTAACTTCCTGTTCGATCACACGTCCTGATACATTCGACCATGAATAAGAAACAGTGATGGAAGGTAGTGTTTGGGACGGCTGCCATTTCACATGCAATAACGGCAAAAAAGCCAGCCCCGCTATAGACAGTGTAGCCCAGATCAATAATATGGTAAAGGATCTTTTCAAGTTCAGGTGGTCTGTTTTTTATTTTTTTTCATAGAAACGTACCCAATCAATATACATGGAAACAGGCAAATCACCCGGATCTACCTCTCCCACCCAGGAACCACCCAGTTGCATATCCAGTAACAGGTAATAAGCCCTGTCAAAAGGAAACTGTCCTTCTTTATCGGTTTCTATACGCGGATAAGTCATTGTGTGTTGTTGATTGATCCTGAAAACCAGACTATCAGCATACAACTCTACTGCATATATATTATAATCATCTTTTTCGATGTGAGCTGTGGTTCCATTAGGAGGGTAATTCTGTTTTAAATGATGGGTGTAATGTGAGTGTACTGTCTGGTAAGCGATCGCATCTCCATTTAAACGCTCCATAATGTCTATCTCCCCGCCGTATGGCCACTTTCCGTTTTCTTCATCAAACGGGAGCAGCCAGAAAGCAGGCCATGCCCCCCTGGCGCTTTCTAATCTGGCGCGGATCTCTATCTTCCCCCGGTAAAATGATTTTTTGCCTCTGGTATAGACACCTCCGGTAATATAAGGAGCATGATCATCCGACAGCCCGGGATTAACCATACCTTTGAGAATCAGATTCCCATTTTCCACATCATACAATGAATCATAATCCGACATATAATTCTGCCAATCCGGATTTCCTCTCGGAATTTTACTCCACATTTTCCCATCAATAAAACCTTCCTTATCAAAGTTTTCTTCCCAGACCAGTTTCCAATCATCACTTGGCTCACAGGAAACCAGAAAAAAAAAGAAGAAAAAAAACAGAATATGGCAGTTTATCCTTTTATACATTATCTGGTCAGTAATTACGATTCATCAATGGTTATCTTTTTCTCTTTACTCATATATTGATACATCAATGGTATAAAGAACAGGCTAACGACTGTTCCTACGCCCATTCCGCCGATCAACGCCCATGCAAAAGGCTGTTGAAGCTCCGCCCCCATCCCCTTGCTGAATAACAACGGTACCACAGCTAATATAGTAGTAAGGCTGGTCAATACAATCGCTTTTAACCTCCGTTTTCCGGCTGTATGGATGGCTTCATCAATACTCATTCCTTCCCTCCGCAACCGATTGATCGTATCAATTTTTAAAATGGAATCGTTGATAATGATACCACACATGACAATGATCCCGATGGCCGACATCAGATTTAATGTATGTCCGGTAGCCCAAAGCAACAACAATGCGGCTCCGATATCAATAGGTAATTCCAGCAACAGGATGAACGGCTGTTTGAGTGATTCGAACTGGGCTGCAAGAATGAAATACAGCATTAAGATAGAAACAGCCAACACCATCATTAGCTCTTTCAGCATTTGCTGGTTCTCAAAAATAGATCCGAAAAAACGTACTTCTGCTTCAGGATGTTTACCTATAACCTGTCGTACGGTGGCAATTACTTCCGGAGATTCCTTCGATGAGATATTGAAATTTACAGGTATATATTCACCATCTTTACTAGCTGTAATGGTTTTTAAGTCATATTCACGCCGGAGGTTTACCAACGAACGTACCGGGATATCGGTTCCATTGTTATTTCTTACCTTCAGTTTGTCAATCATATCACTTACTATCTGTGATTCTCCACCGATAACCAAAGGCACAAACTGCTGGTAAGACCTCAGAAGACCTATATCATTCTCATGGCAGGCTGTCTTTAGTTCTTGTAGTAATACGTTGTAATTGACATGATATAACAACATACGTTCATAATCGATCTCTACCTGCAGATGTTCACGGAAGGGTATAGCATGGGCATGGGGAGTACCCATTTCATGATCAATTTCGGTAACCAGTTGGTTGATTTGCGTAGGCGTGAAACTCATATTTTTCCGTTGTGGAGATAAAGCGGCCGTAAGCGGCGCATTTCCACTTTCAAAAATCCGGTCAAATAAAGTATTCGGAGGATAAATCCGGAAAGATGCCAGCGGAAAGTGTTGGGTCATGTACTGACTTAATTCTTTGCCGGCTTGCAACATTTCGTTTTCGGAAGCATAAGCCAGATATATCTCTGCTTCGGAAAATCCCATGTCTGTTCCCTGATTAATCAGGAACTGCTGCTGACCGATAAATCTGTTTTCCTGAATTGTTTTAGTATTAACAGACTGTAAGATGCGTCCGATCCTTAAATTATTTTCATCCGGATGTATCTGCTCATTCCAGTCGATATACATCATACAATCTATTTGCGTTAGCTCAGGCAGACGGGTTATTTCCATTCTTTTGAACACAAAATAAACCGACACACATAATAAAACAGATATTGCAATGATAATCACCGGCCTACGAAATGTAAGACGTATACCCGACTCATAAAACCGGTGCATAACACGAACAGTTATGGGTTCTTTCCGGTCAAGCCCCGAACGGGGTCGATTACGGAAAAATACACCATATAACACAGGGAGTAAAGTAATAGAAACAATGAGGGATGTGCCCAAACCAATAGCTACTCCCATAGCCTGGTCGTAGAATAAAGCCCCGGCAATGCCGCTTAAAAAAATGAGCGGTACAAAAACACAAACGGTGGTAAGTGCAGAACTAATTAAAGGAGTGATTACCTCTGTAGCACCCTGTACACAAGCATCCCGTAAAGGTAAACCACGATAGCGATATTGCCCGATGTTGTCTGTGACTATGATGGAGTTGTCCACCATCATCCCTACTGCCATGATAAGCCCGGATAATGATATGATATTGAATGACATTCCAGCCAGGTAGAAAAAAATAAGGCATAATATTGCCGATACAGGAATGCTGATAGATACCAACAATGGCGAACGCCACTCACTCTGGAACAAGAACAATATAATACATACCAGGAGGATACCCCAGGTAAGGTTCTGTTGTAGATTATCAATGGAAAAATCCAACAATGCCGTCTGGTCCTGTGCAATTTCAAACTGGAGTTGCGGATAATCGGTTTCAAAATGGGCAATCAACGATTTGAGTTTTTCCGTCATATCAGCCATACGGGCTTCTGATTGCTTGATCACAGCCAGGGCGATGGCGGGCTGTCCGTTACTGACAAACATGCCCTGTCTGGGTTGCGCCTGCATCCGGACCCGGGCAATTTCACGCAAAGGTATGATCCGGTCTCCGCTACGAATGGTTACATTACCCACATCTTCCGCATTACGTAATACAGACGTCATCCGTATATTATAACGAAAAGGACCTTCCCTCACCCAAAGGCTGGTACCGGTAATGTTCTGGCTATTCAAAGCATTTTCTATATCGCTGGTAGTCAGTCCCAGACTTTGCATTTTTGTCAGATCCGGCTCGATCATCAGGCGGGGTTCAGTTGTTCCGCTCATATCGGCCATAGCTACCTCCGGGATCTGTTCTATGCGATGACGAATAACTGATGTTACAAAGGTGCTGAGTTCCAGAAATTCACTCTCATTTCCAGGAACGATACCTTTTTGTGTATCTTCCAGATCAGGCCTTAAAGAAACATTCAGGTAAAATACAGGAATATCGGTAGCGCTTGCTTTCAATACCCGCGGACGGTCCATATCACGCGGCAGGGAGTGCATGGCTGCATCAATTTTCTCGTTCACCTCGATAAAAGCATAGTGTGTATCGATCCCATACATGAAGCGAAGGTGTAATACGCCTGTCCCATCCCGTGTTTCACTTCGGATATCGTCCAAGTGGCCAACCTGTAGCAGTTGCCGGCGTAAACCGGCTGTAACGGTATTTTCCAGTTCCCGGGCCGAACTATGCGGATAACTATAATGCACGGTTATTTCTGGTATAGCTACATCAGGCATTAAAGATACGGGAAGAAAAGTATATGAGATCCAGCCAAGAACCAGCAAGGCGATAAAAGTCATTAAAACGGCGATAGGACGGTCGACAAGAAATTTTACCATTTACGGAGATATTAAAATATGAGCCTTTCAGGTATTATTTTTCCGGCTGTAACTCTAATTTTCAATGATTTCAACTTCCACATCATGTGCCAGGTTGAAATTTCCTGTAATGATGACCTGCTCTCCCGGTTCAAGCTCCTTTTCAATGGTATATTCCCGGCTGTTTTCCAGTCCGGTTTCCACATAGCGCCATTGAGAACGGCCTTGGGCATATACAAAAAGTACCTGGCGGTCGGAACGCAATACAACGGCAGATTTCGGCACTACCAGTTTATCCGGAATAGCCTGCTGCACCAGTACCCGTACATTCATTCCCTCATAAAGTTTACCCTGGGTGTTATCTACAATTGCTTTGGCCAGCACCATTCCGTTCTTGTCTACTACGGGGTTCATTCCGTTTAATCGTCCTTTTATCGTCATTCCGGGATATGCCAGCAATTCGATCTGTACTTCATGTGCAGATAAAAGCAATCCTATTTCGCTTTCCAGCACGGGAAACTCCACTTCAAACCGTTTATCTCCAACAATAGTACAGAAAACATCAGTAGACGACAGGTTATGTTCCCTGGCAGAAAGGTTAGTGACTACACCGGCAATGGGACTGCGGAGTACCGCACGTTCAAGAGCGTATTCCGCTTCCGCCAGTGCTACTTTTGAGGATAACAACTGTGAATGTGTATACCCATATTCCATAACACTGGAAGGGACAGATGCCGTATCCTTTAACCGATAACCCTGCTGCAGCAAGTGATCCTCAAGGGTAACCTCCGATCTTCTGACTGTTTCCCGGGAAGTAATTACCCTATTACGCAGATTAAAATCTTCTATCCGGGCAATTTCCTGTCCTGCTTCCACTTGTTCTCCATTACTGACCGATATGGATTTGATCAGTTCAGATGTACGGAAACGAAGATCTACCTTATTCAATGCCGCCAAACGACCATTACTTTGCAGTTCACGCAGGAAAACGCCACGCTCTGCTGTAATGACAGAAACCTGAGGTAATTCCTGTATGCGTTGTTGTACGGGATCATCCGCTTTTTCTGATGTCTTTGTGTTGTTCTTATTTCCACAGGAGAAAAATCCCAAAGCAAAAAAGATATAAAGCAGTAAAGTATATTTCTTCATCATAAACAGGATAAATTATAGATTTCCAAAAGTAATATTTTATATTTAAAAACATAGTTTTTGACATTCTTTTTTATTTTTCAATAAACAAAAATATCAGGGATCGGACTAATAACCAACATAAACAGCAGACACTACAAATCACACATACAACTTATTACCAATAACTTAACCTTATTTCGAAAAAATAAATGCGGACAAACGACGGTTAAAATTTACTTTATTGGTTTAAATATTCTTTTCCAGCGTTTTTTTCCTGATCCCGGATCATTCGATGAAAGTACCACAGATGCTTTACCGATGATATAATTTTCAGGGATCAGTCCGATGTATCTTGAGTCCTGCGAATTCAGCGCATAATCCCCGGCCATAAAATACCAGTTATTTATGAAAATATAGTGGCGGAGAGGAACATCATCCACATAAACCATAGAATCAATCATGGTTACGGAAGACCCTGTTTCATACATGATCTGCTTTTTATACAACAGGTAATTCATGGGTGTTAATTGCAGGATATCGCCTGCACAGGGTATATACAGAGGACCAAAGTCCAGAATATTCCAGTTCAATAAGCTGTCCTTCGGGAAAGTCCGGTATACAGCCGGAGCAAATCCACCTCTGTATAGGGATAATTCTTCCTGTCCGGGCAAATATCCGGTGTGAGCGGATAAACCGGAAATATGATAGTACCCGTTCCGTATGGACAGGCTGTCGCCCGGAAGGCCGATACAACGTTTGACAAAAAGGCGGTCGAGGTTCATCCGGATGGTATCACGTCCTTTCCGGTAAGGAAAATTGAACACTACCACATCATTCCTTTTGATATTTCCGGTACCGGGCAGACGGATCATAGACGGATCATACCGGCCGAAGTCAAGTCCGGTGAAAATCCGCGCCCCATAGCTCCATTTGTTGACCAGGATAAAATCGCCGGGTAGCAGGGAGGGGGACATTGAATCGGAAGGAATCCGGTAAAAATTACACAGGAAAAGGCGGATAAAGATCACAATACAGATGCATAGCAGCAAGTATAACAGATACCTGCCTGTACGCAAAACGTTCTTTTTGGTGTTCTTCACTCTCATGGAATCATCCGGTTATTATGGTCTTCCAGTATTTTCAGGGCTTCCTGTTTCATCTCATCGATGGCTTTGGTATGTATCTTTACCGGTTTATCCAGCAAATATCCGGCTGTAGCCGCCGCCTTTTCATCCTGCCCGGTTTCATGATACAGTTTCATGAGGAGGAAAACAGGATAATGGCGGTTAGGGATAAGCTGCGAAGCATACCGGTACGCTGCTTCTGCCTTTTCGAATTCTTTCATCGATTTGTAATTATTACCCATACAATTGTGTACCATAGGATCGTTACCATAATGCAGATATTGTCCGAACATCCGGTTACCCTCTTCGTACATGCCGGCTGCGGAAAGGCATCTGCCGTATTCGAACAGGAACTGCTTCTGATGGGAAAGTAAAGGATACAGGTCCCGGTAATCGTAAACCAGATCATGGTATTGTCCGGTATGGTAATACAATTGTAAGGAAGACCATTCTTCATAGGCCTTTTTCCGGGACAATACATGGAAAGAGGCATAGGCTGTGATCCCCAGACAAACGATGATTCCGGCAACCTGCCCCCATCGGGGTATAGTCAACGGCATTTCTTTTGAAGAAGATGCCGGAATAGCCAGCAGAAAAACAAATAAAATACTCAACGGAAGTACGCTGAAAGGATAAGAGAATGCCGCAAAGACAAGAAATGCCAACAATGCGCAGGATCCATTCCCTTTTTGCGTAACCGGACGGAAACAACTGATCACCATTCCGGCAAACAGGATCAGGCCTGCAAGGCCCAGTTCCACTCCTGTCTGGACATATTCATTAAAAGCATATCCGGGATTGTCCGCAACCATGACCTCTCCCTCTGTTCTTTCCCCGGACAGAAAATATCCGGCCTGTGCATCCCCATATACGGCAGGGAAACGTCCGTAGCCCACTCCGAATACAGGATGTTCCCGAATAATACTTCCGCTGACCCTCCATATTAAACGGCGGCCGTCGGCCGAATCCTTTTTCATCAGGTACAATCCGGAGAGCAGGCCGGCAACAAGTATACAACACGCAACAATAGTGATGCGCACTTTCTTTCGCTGCCATAGTCCTCTCCATTTTCCGAACCTATACCGGGCATATTTCCATATTACCGCCATACACCCTGCCAATGCGGCTATCCAGGCTGCACGGCTCATTGCCGCGGGAAGTACCAGCGCGGCGCCTGCCAATACCATTACCCCCAGCCAACGCTCCCATTTCCGGCGGTTTTTGTCCAATATATGACCTAAAGCCAACGGTACACCGGCAGCTATAAATCCGGAGTAAGGACCCGGGTTGAACAAAGAGCCGGTAACGCTGTACAGATGGTGATACGCCGGCAACAGGCCGTATAACTGCAATAGTCCCCACACAGCTTCCACCAATACTGCCAGCAGGATCATATCCGGCAGGTATCTCCTGATCATCTTATTTTCAGCAGCAAAACGGACCATTACATACAAAGGGATCATCAGCAAAAAAAGCCACCAGTGCATAACGGGCCGGCCGTTCAGCAGTAAAAAGTTCAGGACTATATATATGACAAACAGGAATACCCATACATCCGTATTCCTTAATTTCGGCTTCGGGAATGTGTAAAAAAAGGTTACGGTTCCTGAAACCACTGTGATCCCCATTACAACAGCCAGCCAGAAATATTTTCCGGTAATGGTTTCACGCCATAAAGAAGGACAGATAATAACAACCGTAAACAACACCATTCCAAGTGAAACGACGAATATTAAGGGAAATAACTTTTGGAGACGGATTAAAATCATACCTGAAAATATTTATTTTTCGGAGTTATTTAAGCACTTAGTGCTATTTATTGTTTCATTAAATTACATTAGTCGAATTGATTACGCTCATCGAATGCGACATTAATTTATTGGTATTACTTAAAATACCTGTCACTAACTATTTTCAGATATCTACTGGTTAATTCCGGCATAAGGCTATTAGGAACGAAAAACATGTTGGCTTTTCTATCTGTATCTGTTATTATGTAAAAAGGCTTATTTTCAATGTTATTCGTCAATCCCAATATACAATCATCAGAAAAACACCTGTAGATTTTTTTTTCATGTATTCTATTTTTTATCCTAGAATCTATAGTATGAGAAAAAATAATTATGTTTCCATTACTTGAAAAGTCTGGAAAAAAATCTTTTACGGAATTTACCGCATAATCTATACAAGAACTACAAATATCTTCAGATGGAGGTATACAGATCATCAATGTTGAAGTTCTAATACTATCAAATAGAAAAAATTTATTTTTAGAATCTGTATAAACTTCCAGATTATTTAAATCTTTGCCATCATTTACCATTGAGAATAAGAATGAATTATATAAAATAACATTTTGTAAATCTGCTGTTTCTACTTTTTCAGTTATATTTTTTCTAGTAGACAAAAATCTATATATGATGACTGATTGTAGGATTAGAAAGCATAATGTGATGCTAAGTAACAATGAATAAATAGTTTTTTTGTTCATCTTAATATTTGAGTTTATACTTAATAATTACAGGATTATCTTCTTCTTTGATTTGGGATAAAATATTTTTTGATCTCAGATCTAACAAATCACTATCAACCAAATTTAAAATATCGATAGGTTCACTTATACAATACATATATACATTGTCCAAAAATGACGGAGCTAATAAAATACTTCCTTCTTTAAATTTATGATTAACTAAATCATGATGCTTTGTTTGCTTGTTGTATCTTAATACCAAAGGCTTGTTTTGAAAATAAATAAATGCAATATGTATAAATTCATTCTCGCTTTTATTAAACACCCAGACAAAACGCGAACTATTTTCCAGTAAAAACCTGTTATAAAATGCTTTATCTTGCTCATCAGGTAAATTATCTAATGTAAAGTTATATTTTCCAAAATCGTATTCCATAACTTTAAACATGTTAGTATAACCAACAGTATCAACCTTATAAACCTCATTATTCGCGAATATATGGGTAAAATGTAACTCATTATTAAGTTCATAAAAAGGATATTGATTGGTGATTGGTAAGTAGTATGTTTTCTGAGGTATTGCACCATAAGATTTGATTACTTTTTTTTTGTCAGTAGAATATAATTGTATGGTCTTTTTTTGTTTACGTGCGTAAAATAAATACATTTCATCAGATAATCTTTTGAATTTTGATAGAGGTAGCAATGATCGTGGAAGGCTGATTTTTTTCACATATGTTCCATCTTTATCATAAATGTTTATACTTGCTGAAAAAGGGTCCAAAAACTCTAAATTACCTGAATATTTATTAATGTCAAAGTCTGTCATACTGGAATATTCTTTTGGTCCTTTTCCTAACATTGGAAGGGTTGAATAAAGAAATTTCCCGTTGCTGTCAAAAACAAAAACAGCCTTTTGTTTTTGATCAAAAATGTAATAGCGATCAAGATACACCATCATTTTGGAGCAACCATTTAGTAAAGAGCTCTTACTGGTTTCTAATGGGATTAGTTCAATTTGTGATATCCATTCCTTATTTGATATTACTTTATCCTTTTGTGGATCGACCGAAATGATTAATGTATCAGATTCAAGAATTCTTTTATTGTTACATCCTGCAAGATGAATTAAAAGAAAACTAAATATTATGTAATATTTTTTCATATTTAAAAATGAATTAAAAGAGGGTGTGTCAAAAGTCAGTTTATCTCCTGGAGAATCCGATATTCAAATTTGATTTCGGATAGGTATCCGAAGAAATAAACATTCAAAGTACTTTTGATACATCCTCTTCTTATTTAACAAGGTACTCCTGGAACACAAATTGTTGTTGTTCTTCCATTAAAATCAGTACATATTGTTTCACACATAGGTAATCCAAAAATACCAATAGAATATTCGTGCTCTTCATCCCAGCACCTACCGGACCCATTTGCATTACATACAATTTCAACTTCTGGAATTTCACCACCGTCAATAGGTTCATCATCCTCCAGAGCAATAATGTTCTTCAGGCTTAATTTAGCCACGCTTTCTCCTTTTACGGCGATGTTTACATTTACGGCAGCCAGCGCAATAAACAGTACTGCCCCGATACTTAAAAAACTTTTTTCATTGTGTATATAATCTATATATTTTGTCGTTCATCATTATTTGAATTTGTACCGTATAATTACAGAGTTATCATTTTCTTTAATATTCGATAATATTTTCCTGTTTTTTTCATCCAATACTTTTTCATTGATCACTAAAGATAAAAAATCCGGAGAAGCAGCTGAGTACAAATACTTATCATTGATAAATAAAGGCATACATTGAAAACCTTCCTTAAAAGTATGGAACAGAAAATGATCTTTATTTTTTTTATGGTATATAATGGTTTTTGCCTGCTGCCGGAACCAGAAACGGGTGATCAAGTAATCATTGTTCTCGACATTACATATGAAAGTAAAGGCATACTGATTGTTCCCGTAATTGCTGAAATCCATATAATACTTCATATCCTCATCAGGAGGCAGGAGGGAGATATCAAAATTATACTCTCCAAAATCCCACTGGTGCCGATGTTTTAGTTCTAATTTATCTGAATCGATAGTGTATATATCGCCATTGGCCCCGTCATAAAAACACACGGTATCGTTACATACGTAAAAAGGAGAATTGGTGTGTTTGAATATGGTTTTATAATAAACAAAGTCGGGCCGTGGAAAACATTCTTTGATTATTTTTTTCTCCTTCCTGGAGTAAAAAAACATTTTGTTCCTCTTAGTAGTAGCTTCGAAATGTACATCGATATCTTCGGTGAGGTTGATCATATGGCGAGTAATTCTGGGCACACGCAATTTTTTCACATACTTCTCAAATATATGGTCATAAATAAGAATTTCTCCAACCGAAGAGATGAATTCTGCATTTTGAGTATACCGATTGACATTGAAATCTTCCATATCTATATATTCACCAGGTCCACGACCAATTTTATCCATTACTTTTATAAATACGCCCATTGAATCAAACATAAAAGCTTTTTTTTCCCTTGTATCAAGGATATAATACACACCTTCATCTTCAACAATTTTTTCAAAAGGATAATTGAATAGGGATTTTTCATTAGTTTCCAATGGAATTATATCGATATCGGAAAAAATATCAAAAACAGATGTTTCATTTTCATTATCCAAGTTAACAAGTATGGCCACAGCCGGATCTTTTTTTATTTTTTGCTCGGTTCCGGACTGGCATGCAGATAATATAGATATAATCAACAGGGCATAAATAAATATTTTCATTTTTTACAGTTTTAAGAATATGGTGGGAGATGTGATATCTCCCCCATAAAATATTAATTAACCCATTTCCATACCATGACAAAAGGCCATGACCCACTCCTGCCACGA
>JAISOY010000053.1 GCA_031275285.1 Bacteroidales bacterium
GGCCCATTTTCTCTTCCGGTGATGGCGACCTGTACAAATTTAGAGTCAGGACTTGCCCCGTGCCAATGAGGTATGTTATGCGGACATTTTACGGCATCACCTTTCCGTACAATTTCAACCGGTTTGCCTTCTTCCTGATAATAACCTACACCATCGATGGCAAGGATGATCTGGCCTGCCGGATGCAGGTGCCAGCTTGTACGGGCACCCGGTTCGAAGGTTACGCTTCCTACTGAATTCTGGTTCAGGCTGTCTGCCGTGATCAGGTTATGCAGATATGCGGTTCCTGTAAAGTTCGGCCCTTCTATTATGTTGCCTCTTTCGAAAACCAGTTCTTCGGACGAACCGGGGGGTTGGCTATTGGAAGTCGTATTATTACACGCACTTATCAACAATGCTGTTATTGCAAGGAATGCTATGCTGATCTTTTTCATTCACTTCTATTTTAAGTATTGGTTTTTACAATTCAATTCATATTTCTACCAAAGAATTCAATTAATTTGCTTACAATCTGGGCTACGTACTCTTTTCTCCAGTAGGTTTGTATATGGGTGGCCCCGTCAACCAGGAACAATTCCTTGTTTTTGGCATTAACAGCTTTGGAGAACGCTTCGTCTGTCATGTATTTGGTGTCGGCTTTGCTTCCCGCTATCATTAGCAGGGGCTGATTTATTAAATCCATATAGGTGGTGGCATCCCAGGTCATTAAATCGAGCAGACTACTCATGGTGTACAGAAAGGTTGAATTGGGATGCGCATGGGTCCTGTAATAGTACTGATATCCTTCGCGATATAAATCAGTCGGGGTTTTAGCGATCTCTTCATCTGTTATGCTTGGAACACCTGCATAAATGATTTCACCTCCTGCAGCTTCCTGCACCCGTGCATCGGTGGCTTGCCGTAAACGTTCCTGAATGGTAGCCAACTGTGAATTTTGGAAACCATTACGTCTTACTTCGCCCGAATTAAACATACTCAGGGTTGCCACGGCTTTAAAACGTTTGTCGCTCTGTACAGCTTTCAGAGTATAACCTCCACCGCCACAGATACCTAAAATGCCCAAACGGTTGGCATCAACTCCCGGGTACTGTGTAATGAAATCGGCTGCGCCATGAATATCTTCCGTGCGGTATGCAGGATTATCCTTATGGCGTGGTTCTCCACCACTTGCACCCTGATAGGCCGCATCGCCTGCAATGGTTATATAGCCTGCTTCGGCCAGACGCTGTGCATATAATCCGGCAACCTGCTCTTTAATGCCACCATTAGGATGCGCCACTACCACCGCCGGATATTTCTTCGAGGAGTCGTAACCGGCGGGTGTATAAATATTCGCTGCTATATCAATTCCGTTGAGTTGATAGGTCACCGGATGTATATTTACTTTTCCCGGTACATTTTCACTGATCGCGTTTTCATACACCAGACCGAAAGGGTTTTGAACTTTGGTTTGGGCTGAAGAAATTATACTTGTTGCCATAAAAATCACCATTAAAATTATTTGTATCTTTTTCATTGTATTATGCTATAAATTGTTTATATTATTTAGTTTAAACCTTTGCTTTTAAGAAGTTCTGCCAGAACCGGTTTGGCTGCATCGGCTTCTTTCTTACTTACACTTTTTTCTATTACCTGAATCATTTCTTTAAGTTGTCCGGGAGTAATCCCGACATTCAGGGATAAATTCATGTGTGAATTTAACATCGGTTCCAATCCGCCTAAACTTGCTATCACCGATACGGTAACCATTTCGCGCTGGTCGTAGGTCAGAACGTCGCGTTCGAATATATCGGCAAAAAGATGTTCTTTAAGGAACGTTTCGATTTCCGGACTAAAGGCTGCATAACCTGTTGTTGGTCTTCCTTCCGGAGGCGTAGTACCCGACAATTTTGCCAGAATCTCCTTTCCTCGCTCATATTTATCGCGGGTATCGGTTATCGGCGATGCTTCACGTCCCCAATTATCGTTGATGCCTGCGGCCTTGCGTTCGTCCAGCACCGACATAAAAGTTTGCAGTCCGCGGAGACTTCTCGGAAAACCACTATAAGCGTAAAGATGTACCAATACTTCTTTAATTTCATTAACCGTAAGCCCGGCATCCAGTCCGGCATTCAACTCTGTTTTCAATTTATCCAATTCTCCTCTTGCTGTGAAAGCGGAGATGGTAACTATTTTTTCCTGCTTTTTATTTAACATCTTTCCCTGTGCATTTATGTTACCGGATACTCCTAATAACAAAGTCATTATTATATATAAGCTTATCTTTTTCATGTTTTTATTTATTGTTTACTTGCTGATTATTTGTCACTGGGTTTATCCTTCTGAAGGGCTGCCACTTCAGGTAGGTTGCCGAACGCCAGAACCATTCCAAAGGGCCATATAGGAAATATTTCATCCAATATTTACTGAATATAATTTGCAGGGTATATATCACTAATCCTAAAACAAACAATTCTGTAGTTCCCAGACGTCCGAAGAAAGAACCGAACGCCCACATGGAAAACAGGAAGCACCCTATAACGTTCTGCATTTCATAATTGGTCAATCCCATACGTCCGTACGGCGAAATTACATCGAGGTATCTGCCGATACTCTTTATCTGATAAAGGATGATAAATCCCATAGCCAAAGCGCCGGACAGGCATACTGCTTTTATATCATTCAGACCCATAGTGGCCAATACACTGGCAGGTATGCTTTCTCCCGGCCGCATAAATCGCATATTTGTTGCTTCCTGCGGAAATAAACTCACAATCAGGTTGATTACTACAACACCAAGAACAAAAGCACCGAAAAGAATGAAGTTTCTCTGTTTTCGCTCATATATCTGTTCAAAAAACCGCAGACGTCCTACCACCAGTCCAAAAATGAATAAAGCTAAAGTGATGTAGCCGCGTGCAAAAACACCAAACTGATAATTCAGCTTTCTTTCAAAGCCCGTTGTCAGGTTCATTTTTGCCGAATTGAGAAAAGATGGTTTTTCTATCTGAGGATTTTGGGGGCGCCTTGAAGGACGTTCTTCATTTTGTCGGCTGTCTGCAACTTGCTCCACTTTAGTCATCTGGTTATAAGTGGCAGTGATGATGCGTGGTGAACCGATTAATAAAAGGGATGCAATCAGTATTAATATCCAGTTTTTAACTTTGTAAAGAAAAACCATTACCACTCCGAACATGGCGTAAATCGCCAAAATTTCTCCGGAATAAAACATACATCCGATCATTCCGATTACAAAAAGGATAATCATCCGCCATAGGAAACGTTTGCGGAAATCTATTCCTTTTTTATGGGCTCTATCCATCTGAATGAAAAAACTTAACCCGAACAGGAAGGCGAAAATGTTAATGAATTTTCCCATGACCACGTTTTGCATTAGCCACCGGATAGACTCATCCATAGCGGGGAATAAGGGTTCGCGTGGTTCCAAACCAAACGAAAAAATACTATAATGTTGCCACATGTGGGTAAGGATAACTCCCAACAAGGCGAATCCCCTTAATGCATCAATTACTGTAATCCTTTGTAAAGGGGTTGAAATGACTTTCTGTTTTTCCACGTCTCTTATTTTAATTAATTATTAAAAAGGTTCACCAGCCATGTATCAAAAGCCTGTATCCAGTTTCCTCTTACGCCATAGCCGTGAGGCCAACCCTGAAGTACAAAGTCTTCCACTTCTATACCTGCCTGTCGTAAAGCATTAACACACGCTGCAAATTGATTTGCGAAGCCATCATTTGTACCATAACAGAAAAAGGCGGGCGGTAAGTTTGAGCGCCTGAATAGTTCCACATCTGTAGATGCTACACTTAATCTTCCGTAAAATGAATAGATATGTCCGATTCCTTTCACATCGGCAGATACCTGATCCAATTCATCAGGTACATAATTGCTATCCAGTGATGAGCCGTTTACGGCCCCTCTGTAATTCAAAACCTGTTCACCGCACAAGATACCGCCGGCCGAAAATCCGGCTACTATAATATTATCTGCATCTATGCCGTAATAATCAGCGTGAAGACGGACAAACCTTACCGCCCTTGCCAAGTCCAAAGCTCCTTCTTGCTGTGTATAGGGTCTTAACCGGTAATTGACAACAAAACTTTGATAGCCAAGTTCGCTTAATACTTCTGCCACAGGAGCGCCTTCACTGCCACTGCGGAATGCAAAAGCTCCACCCGGACACACCAAAACAGCTCCTTTTACTTTTACCCCTTGTCTGACGGGATAATAAACCATATACGGACGAAAATCGGTACCATCCGGATTACTGGAATTTGCAACGGTCTGATAAGATGTAGTAGCAGGCATATTTCCATCTGACCACAGGTAGATTTCAGTTTGAGACGGATTGTCCGTTTTCCCATTAGGGATGTTCACTTCATTATCCTCTTCTTCATCCCGGAGAACTGCATCATCTTCATTGCAAGCTGAAAACAAACTGCCACTCATTAACAGAAATATGAAGGAGAAAGAAATGGTGATCATGTATTTCATTTTATTTTTCATATCTACCTGCTTATTAGCCTGGTGAACGATAGCGAACCCAATTTCCATTTTCCGTCGATCGGCACATACACTTCTGTTACCATGAACGGATTTACCACCTCATTGCCACCGACAATCGCTGTCAAACGGATCTTAGTAAGAACAATGGCCGTACTGCCTACAAATCGTACGGATGTTTCTTCTATTTCGGTATGTTTATACTGAATTCCGCCACTTCTTATAGTGTTTAATTCCTGTTCTTTATTCATAGTGGCACCCATGTGGACAAAGACTGCTTCTTTGTGAAAAAGGTCATCCAGCGAATCCACATTCTTATCTGTCATCCACTGCCATTTTGTTTTTGACAGGTTGATCAGTTCCTGTTTCGTTTTTTCATCGTTTTTTACTTCCTGTCCGGCATAAACACCTTGCATGCCCATCGTTATGCCTAACATAAGGATTAGTAATCTGTTTTTTAATACTTTCTTTTCCATTTTTTAATGATTATTGTTTTATTACACTTATTTCTTTCAACCAATCTTCCACACCGGCGTTTTTGTTGGTAGTGCCGAAACCTTTCAGATGTTTCGAACCGGGCGTAAGTTCTACTATTTTAGCTAGGGTCTCATCTCTGTAGGTGGCCGCATAAGTACAAAACGGGATGATTGTCTTTCCTTTGAAATTGTAATTTTCACTTTCAAGAAATGACCATACAGCCATAGGGGCAGTATGCCACCAAACCGGGCAACCTATGAAAATAATGCCGTACTGTTCCATATCTTCTACCACTGCTTTTAATTCGGGACGGATGCCATTATCCCGTTCGACTTTTGCCACTTCGGTACAAGGGGTGTATTCAGTAGGATAAGTATTTATGGTTTCGATCCTGAAAAGAGTACCTCCGGTGTGTTTGGCTATGTTTTCTGCTACCTGTTTTGTGGTTCCACCCCAACTGAAATAGGCAATAAGGATCTTTTGGTTTGTCGTTTCCGGGGTTGCCTGCTCTTCGTCAGTTTGAACGTTTTTGTTATCTGCACAGGCAGACATTGGATATGTTATCAACGCCATTGACAGGGTTATCAATAAAGTTCTCATGCTTTTCATATTTAATTATTTTTTAATGTATTTTTTCCAAAAACTAACTGCCAGATCAAGCCATTCTTCCGCATCTGTCCCTGTACCGAGACCAAAGCCATGCCCGGCAGTCTCATACCTGCGATATTCCACATCCACACCTGCATTCCGCAGGTTTTCAACACGCTTTTCTACAGTATTGATGTTTGCAATGCCATCATTGGCAGCTACGGTAATGAATGAAGGAGAAAAATCACTTGAATAAGTTGATTGTCCGGTATAGGCAATTATCGCCGTTGCAGGTTTGGGAAGATCAGCTCCGCCGTAAGCCGACACTCCGCTTAACGCAACATTACCTGCCATACGCGCACCTGCCGAACCTCCCCAAACTGAATAATCATTTGTGCTCACTCCAAGTGTTTCTGCATTTTTAGTAATATGAGTAATGGCTGTTGCCAGATCTTCGGTGGCCGAGCGTTCACTAGCGATACGATACCGTATGACAAAAGCATTCAATCCCAATTCGCTTATTCTCTGTGCCAACGGAAAACCTTCATGCAATGAACCTACGTAAGAGAATCCACCTCCCGGACAAACGACAGCAAAAGGAGCGTTCGGATCTCCAGGGAAAAAGAATACTCCGGTATTCCTTTTAGCCGGATCCTGTACTTTCTGCTGTTCGGTATAAATGTCGTAAAATATGGTTTTACCATTATTTACTTCATCTATTAAGTGATTCAAAGCACCAACCACTACATCTGGACGGACATTTCTATGGTATGGCATAAGAGAACCAATATTAGAAAGTTGCGTGTTATAATGGGAAGAGTTGTTGTCGCGGGTTAAGAGCAATTCTCCTAACCCTTCAAATGCGGGATGATTTACAATATCCCGGACGTAATCGGTGGTTGTTAAATGTTTCTCCATACTGCCATTGCTATCGTCACCATTATTTTCATTCCCCATTTCCTGATTGTTTTTATCTGTGATTGTAGAATCAGGATCAGAACAATTAATAAGAAAGAGTACCATTAAAAGTGATAGTAACATATTGCCGGTAAAGTTTAGGTTATTGATTTTTACGCTTTTCATGATTACTTATCTTTAATCCAGCTTTTTTTCTTTCATCCAGTTTGAAAGCAAATCAGCAATTTCAATATTGTTCAGGTCAGACATTAAGAAATGAGTATTACCGTGTACTCCTATTTTGGGGAGTTCTACCAATGTTGCATTCCCGCCATGACGGTTAATCGTTTCAACAAATAACCGTCCTAAAGTCAGGCGTGTACGCCAGTTCTCGGCACCGAGTCCATCGGTTACTTCATCGGGGATATAATCACCGAAATACATGACAATAGGGATTTGTGTCAGCTTTCTGAAATCATCCATGGAAACCTCAACTCCGGATAAAGTCCCTGTACGTCCGCTTATCGGTTCGGGCAGTTCGCCTTCCGGAAATGGATATGTTCCCGGTTCGTAAGCAACAATCGCTTTTACATTCTGATTTTTTATACCTGTCATCCATCCCGGCAATCCACCCTGTGAATGTGATATCAAAATACCCGGACCGATTTTATCAAACAACATAGATGTACTGTGACTGATTACTTCACTATCAAAAGCGCCAGTATTCGGTGTCATTTGACGGAAGAAGTTTTCAAGGCTTTGCTTGTCGCGGGGAAACTGAACACCTTCATTATAATCAGGCCATATCCCGATACGGAATATTTCATACCACATCTGTTCGTCGGCGATAGGTTCTATTGCAGATGCAACCGTGCTTCGTCCCGCTTTTCCCCGTCGGGGCTGGTCTATAAGATAGGTACTGAAGCCCCTGCGAAGAAAAATGTTTTGAAAACCCTCCCTTCCGTCAGGAGTTGTTTCCCAGGTTTTGGATGATTGTCCTGCACCATGGAGAAAGACAAGGGGTAACTGGCGTGCATTATAGGGTATCTGATAAAAAATATAAGCATGGTCGCCATGATAAGTCTGCCCTTCGGGATAAGGTTTGAAATGATCGAAATTACTCCCGTCATATGTCCCCGAATTCTGGATAACAGTTCCGCCGACTGCAAAACTTCCCTGCTCCTTTATTACAAGTAACCCGGTTGTATTATCCGGGGATTGTTGATTGCATCCAAAAACAGTAATCATGATGCATATTGCTAATATTACTTTATTTTTCATATCGTTCATTTTTTAAGTTTACATTTTCACGATACAAACATACGGGCAATATCTCCCAGGGTAAATAGACAGATTACTGATTCTTATACCATTTTTACAGGATGGCATTTTCCCGTATATCAGCCACATACACAGATTACGGTTTTTTATACCATTATTACTGATTGATTGGAAAGTTTGCTGTAGTTCTGTTTTAAACTTTTATTTTTGTAGTGGTCTTCATCAAAAAGAAATGGCATGAGTAAGATATTGAATTTTGATACGGTACATGAGTATAACGAATTCCTTGGAATTGAAACCTTACATCCATTGGTCAGTTCTATTGACTTTTTGGAAGTAAAAAAAGAATTTCATCACATACGCAAAAGATATGGGTTCTATTTTATTTTCCTGAAAGATGTCAAATGTGGCGATTTAATCTATGGTCGCCATACATACGACTATCAGGAAGGTACACTTGTATTTATCGGGCCGGGACAGGTTGCCGGGAAAGACGATACAGGCGAAACTTTTCATATGCAGGGCTGGGGGCTTTGTTTTCACCCTGACCTGCTACGGGGAACAGCTCTCGGGCAAAAAATAAAAGATTATACATTTTTCTCATACGAAGCGAATGAATCTTTGCACATGTCTGAACGGGAACGTCAGATCATTATAAATTGTTTTCAGGAAATAAGGGAAGAATTGCGACATTCCATTGACAAGCATAGCAAATCGATTCTGGTTGCCAATATTGAAGTTTTCCTGAATCATTGTCTGCGTTTTTACGATCGTCAGTTTGTAACCCGTGAAAATGTGAATAAAGATGTATTGTCCCGTTTTGAACAGGAACTCGATAATTATTTCGAATCGGATAAACCGCAAACAGTCGGTTTGCCTTCCGTTCAGTATTTTGCTGATCAACTACATCTGTCTGCCAATTATTTTGGAGATCTGATGAAGAAGGAAACGGGGAAATCGGCACAGGAGTACATTCAATTAAAAATTGTAGACCAGGCCAAAGATAAATTATACAATCCCGATATATCGGTAAATGAAATCGCTTATGAATTAGGGTTTAAATATCCGCATCACTTTAGCCGGATGTTCAAGAAGATTGTGGGTAGTTCGCCAACGGAGTACAGGGTTCAAACTTAATCAGATATATTCATGTTGGCGGTAGTGAATAGCATATTTTACTTAGTTATATAACGACGATCATATTTTTGCTAATGAATAAACTGTTTTTGATTAGTACTTTGATTTTATTGGTTAGCTGTAAGTCCAGGCAGGTTGTGGTTACAGATATCAAATCTGTTGTACGTTCACAATATGAAAGTAGAGTACCTAAAGATGAAGATATGGCAACAGTTAATTTGTTTTTCGATACATGGTCCGGAAGATCTATTCCTATCGATCAAAGGGAGTTCGAACAGCTTGATACCTTAGAACAGTTAGGATATAGAATTTACGAAGGCTTGATTACCGATACTACATTTATTGGGATTAATCCGCGGATGATAAATGCCGGATATATCCTGATGCCAAATACTTTTTATATTGGCTATGCAGATAATTACAGGAAAGAATATGATTTTATAGTATATGACACTATTAAATCTGTAACAATAAAAAACTTTCGTCCGAGGATTACCTTTGAGGAAAAACAAATACTTTATTATACAAAGGAATATCAGAGTATATTACCGGAATTTGCAAGAAAATATGGAGTCGGCAGTTTTTTATATATTAATTCGTATCTAATGTCAAATCATCCGGTATATCTTGAGACTGAACCTGTAATAAAGGGAGTGGTAAAGATTTTAAATTCAAATGAATATATTATAAGTTTCAGATCAGGGAATCATTTATATGAAACATTAGCTAAACGGGAAAATAATCGATGGATAAAGATTATGGATTTGACAATTCTAACATCGGACTGATATTGGAAGAGAATAGATTAGTATGCATATCCGCAAGTTAACCTAATTGTTTTTTCAAAAAGTGCTTAAATATATTTGTATATATCATTGATATTGTTTAGTTTTACTGTTAATGCTCACGCAAAAGACATAAGATGAATATACTGAAATTTTTCCTGATGAGGACAACTGTCGAATTCAACAGACGTTATTTCGGAAAATTGCAGTTAGACAGACTATTGTTTGCCGCTGTATCTTATTCACCTGATTTTAAATCTCGTATTTATAATAAGACAAATTGCGGATAAACATATAAAATAAATATAAATCGTTAAAAATGAAAAAGTTAATTGCATTTATTATTACCGCTTCTGTGTTTTCGGTGGCTATTTCGCAAGAATATTCAAAGGGAGATGCCATCATCAATGCGGAAAACGTTGCTTTTGCACTTGCCAATAAGGTGCAAAACGAAAACTCCGCTTCTCTTTTTTTTACGGGAAACGGATTAGTATACAGAGAATATTATCCTGATCCGATTTTTAAGAAGATTAGCGCATGGGAACCAATAACAAAAAGAATTGTTCTTGAACCCAAAACTCACGTATTAGGTGTTAACGGAAATGGTGGTAAAGTAAAAGGCCATACGGTTGGAGGGGTATCTTTGCAACTTGATACGCTGACTTTCAATTTTGAATCAGGGAAGTATTACAAAGTGGACAGTAGAGTAGATAACGGCGTTATTACTAATTTCACTATCGAAGAAACGGATATAATAACTCCTTATGTGGCATATCAAACCGCTAATCCTAACCGTTTGGATGGTGCATGGAGTGGCGATGGGAAACGTATGATGACCTCCTTTTCAAATAAATATTATTTTGAAGGAAGCAGATTAAAATTTGAAGGGGAAAGCAAGAATCCTAAACAAACGTTTGTTGTGGAAGGTAAACTTATGTATAATGAGAATACCATCATTTTTTTTCCTGAAACAGCAATTCATAAAGGGAAAGAAGTTAAAAATTTCAACAGTAGAGCTGACAGAGCTATGTATATTTGGTATTATTTATTAACTGATAACGAGTTGCAAATTGAAGGAGGCAATCCTTTCCTTATTGGTACTCAATCATGGGTAAATACCGGAAATTTCAAAAAAAATAACTGATTATGTGTGTAAATAAACAATAGGATAACTTGCGGATGTACTATTGACTAGTTAAGTATTTTACTGTAAATTAGACTAAAGATTCATATTTGTGATAAATATTCATAATACGATATTATATGAGCGCAATGGAAAATATAGATACGATTTATGATTTTAACTCAGGTCTTGATATTGAAACATTACATCCGCTTATCAGCGTGATCAATTTTCCGAAGTAAAATCGGTAACATCTATCCTCATAAGATTTGGTTTTTATTGTATTGTATATAAAAGTGATATAGGCAAGCGGTGGGAGTGCAGCAACAAAGCAATGAAAATTTGAATGTTGAGTCTGATTGTATAAAATATCGTAGCATGTAACGAATTTATTTTTCTATCGTCTTCATAGTATATAATCATTAAAATTTAAGATAAAATGAAAAAGTTACTCGTGTTACTTATCAGTGTTTTATTAAGCGCAAACCTTTTTAGCCAGGATAATTGCCGGATCAAGAGTTATTCAATACCGGAAGAATCCGTCAGAGAAGTAAAAGCAAATACTGTGAATGGAAATATTACAGTGAACGGAAATGCTATCTCAGAGGTAATAGTAGAAATGTGTGTTTCGCAAAATAACAAGCGGCAAAATAACAAGGAACAGAATGTTGAAATCTGGCAAATGTTAGAGGAACTTTATACCATTGACATCAGAATAGAAGGTGGGAAATTATATGCTGTGGCAAAAAGGAAAGATGAAAAAAATAGCAAGGAGTTGAATATTTCATTTAAAATATCTGTTCCTCAGAAAATTGATGGAGATTTGCGGACAATTAACGGCTCGCTGAAAGTTGAAAATGTTTCGGGTAAAATCGTGGGGAATACAGTAAACGGGAGTATCGACGTATCGAATGCGGATACTGATATTGTAATGAAGACGGTTAATGGTAATATCACAGCAAAAGATTGTAACGGGAAAATCGTTCTGAATACCGTGAATGGCAATGTGAATACGAGCAAGATGAAGGGCGACATATCAGCAACTACTGTAAACGGGAAGGTAAACGGTAAATCACCAAGGTTTTGGTGATATTGAACAAACCTGGCAGTGTGAAATATTTCAGGAAAATTCCAAGCCAGGTCTGATGGTTGCAACATTTTAAAATATGGACGGAATCATTGTGATTATCAATATCTCAAAACGTGTGTAAAATACGTTTTCAAGCCTTATAGGTAAGGGTGTAAAAGAAAATAGAACAGTGATAGCCAGATGCAACTGAACTGATGAGAATAAACCATTTTTCGACGCATTTTGGGAAAATGGGGAGGTAGAAATCTATGATAATGGTACGGAATATTACCTGACAATGATGCTTAATAACATTGATAGTTATTTCGCTGTTTGAGTTTTATGGAGATATTATTTAATTTAATATTATTACACATTACGCACTCGAAGTTGTCCTAAAGCAGGGTTCTCGATAGCGATTCCCACGACAGCCAGTTCGATATGTTCCTCAACGCGATTCTTTAGGATCGCGTTTCTTGCGTGAGATTTCCTGTAAGGCCATTTCCCCGGCTTGATCGTATAGTTCAAACGTTAAAAACTATCTCGACTGTACCCCATCACTTTGCCGGCTTGCGATACATTGCCGAGCATCTGGGCTAACTCAAGCAGCCCGGATTTGTTCTTGGTAACCTTTTCTTGTGTGGTCATAATTTAATCATTTTATTGTTACAAATCTATTGACTTTCATTCGTTACTGTCAGATTAAATCGTGACTAATTCATATTATTCAGGTAAATCGCTAATTGTTCCGTTCCAATCTTTCCCGAATTTTATGGAATGGAGTGTTCCACCCGTAGCCCAATTTTCATGCTCATATTCATCAATTAATATACTTATCCATTCGGGTTGTATATTTAATGCTTCAACCATTATTTTAGTAAATTCATTGACTATTTTCTGTTTTTTTTCTTCAGAATGACCTTTGGCTATTTTTATATTAATGATTGGCATAATCGTCATTTTTAATTGTTAATTAACAAATTACTCAATTACAATTTATACTTGTGGCAAAGTCTCAATTAGATTATATTGTTTTTTCAAAAATTCAACTCTTTTTCTCTCTCCGCTTCTTGTAATCGAAAAAGATTGTTGTTTAATTGATTGCACCCATTGTTTCATCTCTTCAAAGGTTGTCCTTTCTGTTGAAACTATTCCGTTGAGTAAAAACGTTTTTGCCATTGTTAGTTGATAATCAGGTGCATTTATATAAACATAACTGGTCTCTATGTTGATATCGGAAATATAAATATTAATTCTTTTTCCTGTCTCTTCAAAAAATCCTTCACTAGACCACCTATCAATTTGTTCCAGTATTTTTAGCAGATCCCGTTTTATCAGGTTGATTTCCTCATCGGTAATCAACCTGATCTGATAGAAATAGTTAATGTCATTAACTAGATATTGAAAAATCAAATTATCAAGAATATACTCCGTGTGCAAAATTTTTGCCCATTTAACATTTTCTTTCTGAATTTTTTGAAGTTTATCTTCAATAATCACATCTTTATAGGGAACAACTTTATTTAATCCCTTGGTCTGGTATTTCCATTTGAATAGATAAAATCTGAAAACGTATTGATATGCAACATATAACGGTTGAGGCAATATGTTTGTTACCTCTCCCCCTTCAGCGTCAGGAAAATTCTTCAAAAATTTCAAAATAGAAACCATTTCTTCCGACAATGCAAAACTCGTTTTTATGGGATTTGTGTTTTCAATTTGGTTAAACTTAAATAATGGTTTTAACATCGGCAAATTATCCAACTTTAAAGTATCCAGAAAAATATTTAGTTGTCTGGAAATAATCATTGCTTCATGAAAAGCAAACGGTACTTCTCCCTGTAATCTGCTGTTTACGGCTTTCCTGCTGATGGATAACATATCAGCCAGCACATCTATTCTTTCCTCTTTTTGGGGTATTCTTTGTGCTATTTCATCCAAAAAAACATGATGCATCATTTTCATGTAACATTTATTAATGCGAATCAATAGTTGAAAATCGTTCTTGCTTTTATTTAGTTAAAACATTAAATATCAATAAAATAACCACGTCGTCATTTGTTCTAATCTTCTTGAAATCATTAACTTAAAGGAATATTACCAAACATTTCTTTAGTTATGATTCCCGAGAAGAAAGAACTTAAGCTGATAAAGATTTGTATGTATATCTGTGATTTAAACAATCCTGAGCTAAAGTACTACTAAAGATACAGTAAAAATGGCACTCCGGTCTTTACCGATCAAGAAATAATGACTATCTACCTATTTACATGTTATAGTCAGAAATATTTCCAGATCAAAGATATACATTCTTTCGCAAAAGAGTATCTTTCTTCCTGATTTCCTTTATTGCTATCCTATCAAACATTTAATATAAGATCAATTCGCTTGAGTGAATGTTTTAAAGTATTATCCCAAAGATTGATAAGTTCATCCACGCCAAAAGATTGTGATTTTGATGTACGCTGGTTGATTCTATGCCTGTGACCACTTGTGCTGGAAGAAATAAAAAAGGAAGGGTTGCTAAAGAAATCACCACTAAGGGATATTGTTTTACAAAGAATCAATATTACTACGGTTTAAAACTTCATGCCCTGACATTCAGGAGAAAAGGTACAATCCCATTTCCTGAATCCATAACCTATACTCCTGCTGAAGATAACGACCTGATTGCATTTAAACAGAATTGGGGGAAAATCATATATAACCGAATGATTATTGGAGATAAGATATATTCTGATTTTGAATACTTTGATGATGAGAAAAAATCCAGAATATTCATATGATTACGCCTGTTAAAGCAACCAAAGGACAGACCGAACAGGAAAAGCAAAGGAACAAAGCCTATAATGACTTGTTTTCTACTGATGTCTCCAAAGTCAGACAACCTATAAAATCATTTTTCAACTGGTTGAATGAAAAAACAAATATTCAAAGAGCGCAGAAAGTCAGATTTACAGCTGGACTATTACTACACATGATGGGTAAAATAGCCATCACATTTATTTATCTGATTTTTTAAATACTGATTCGCATGATTAATTAAAAACAAACGGCAAATATTACAAATATAATATTATTCTTACATAGAAAATATAAATAAATATTAAAAACTTTTAATATTTATTAAAAACTAAACGCAAACATTTGTTTATCAGTGTAATAATTATACGCTATTATTCAATCGTGCATATTACAAATTTGGGAAACGATGGATGGGGCAAATCCATTCCATATTTTCTTCTCCGCTGTACAACTGAAACATTTGAAAATTATTTCAGAACTCAAGGATTTATTTAGCAGATAATTCGAAATCGTTGGTGTATGTATTTTGATGTTACATTATTACTGAGAATTATTTTATCTTTGAGGAGAATTAATATTTTAATTTTCCAACAATATGGGAAAAGATATATTATATGAAAGATTTGTTGAAGCTATAAAAAATAAAGTACCAGAAAGGGGACAATTGGTAAATAGCCTTGCCGATATTTTACTTATTGAAAAAGATGCCATATATCGCAGGCTGCGTGGAGAAGTCCTTTTTACTTTTGCAGAAATAACCAAAATATCAAAAAAAATTGGGATTTCATTGGATCATATCACCGGGGAGGATGAATTGAAAAATTATTCTTTTACATTGCATCTGAACAATTATGAAAATCCTGATGAAGAAGATTACCGGATGCAAGAGCATTATATCAATATGCTCGATAATATGAGAGGTATGCCCGGTTCTGAGGTGGGTGCTGCTTCGAATATGATCCCTACCCCTCTATATATTCCGTATGAATATATTTACCGTTTTTATCTTTTGAAATGGATGTACCAACTAGGAGACAGGCCAAAGAAATTCAGTGAAATACAGATACCCCAAAGACAAATGGAAATCGGTAAAAGAGCACTTGCTTTTGTTAAAAATGTCTCAAACACACATTGGGTAATGAACGAAAATTTTCTCGTTCTCCTTATTAACGATATTAATTATTTTATCAATATAAAATATATCACGGAAGATGAAGCCAAATTGCTGAAAAAAGATATTTCCTGTTTTATTGATTATCTTGATGAAATTGCGACAACCGGGTGTTTTGAGACAGGGAAAAAGATATTTCTTTATATATCCAGTTTGAATTTTGAATCGAGTTACAGTTATGTAGAAAGTCAAAACTATTTCCATACTGCTATCAGTTCATTTACATTGAATGATGCAATCTCATTAAATATAGAAGTTTTAAAAAAAATTAAAAAATGGATGAAAGCCATTATCCAGACATCGATCATGATTTCGGAAAGTGCTACAAGGCAGAGAGTCTTATTTTTCACAAAACAACGAGATATTATAGCAACAAATTTATAAAAATTGACAGTGTCCATGAATATTGTGTAAATGAAAACTAGATGTTGTAAAGTTTGTAGTTTTTTACTTATGTATAAATTTGAAAAAGGAATAATTATGGACATTCCCAAAAAATTATATTGAGTAAAGAATTTTTGAACCATTTTAAAACTGCAGAAGATGTTGATTTCTTCCTAAAAAAGCTTCATACCAAGGTTTATGAAGGCATGTTGGAAGGCGAAATGGGAAATCCTTAGGTTATGAGAAAGTACTCCTGAAGGTAAAAACAGTGGCAACTTCTGTAATGGCTCCTATCCTAAAACTATCCAGACCGAATATGGAGAGTCTACCATCGAAATTCCCCGTGACCATTCGGGTGATTTTGAACCAGTGATCGTTCCTAAGCGTCAGAAACGGGGATTATCTATAAACGTTTGGTGATCTCCCTATATGCAAAAGGAATGAGCGTATCGAATATAGAAGAAGAGAATTTATGATATTGCTCTGTTTCTCAGCGATTTTCGTAATCGCCTCCAAAATGAGTCAGGCTGCGATAGAATGGCAAAACCGTCCATTGGAAAGCCTTTACCTGATTGTCTGGACGGACGGTATTGTCTTTAAAGTCCGGGAGAATGGCAAGGTGACCAATAAAACCGCCTACTTATGTGTAGGTTTAAATAAAGAAGGGTTGAAAGAAGTACTGGGTATGTGGGTTGGCAAGACGGAGTCCGCTTCATTCTGGATTGACCTTAAAGCCCGTGGTGTTGAAGATATCCTGGTTACTGTAACGGATAATCTATGCGGCTTCACAGATACCATAAAGAGTGTCTGTTACTCAAATCTGTGTAGTACATCAAATCCGTAACTCGTGCCAGTATGTTGTCTGGAAAGAAAAGAAGGAGTTTACAGCAGATTTAAAAAATATCTACAATGCACCGGCCAAAGAAGCTGCTGCATTAGAATTAGATCATTTTGAAAAGAAATGGGGCGCTAAATATCCTTATGCGATCCGTTCATGGCACCTGAATTGGGACGAGTTGACTACTTTTTTTGACTTTCCTGTAGAAATCCGAAGGATTATCTATACCACTAACCTGATAGGAAATTTGAATGGTAAAATTAGAAAATATACAAAAAATAAACTCTCTTTCCATAATGATGATGCCTTGAAAAAGTCTGTATTTCTGGATATTGTAGAAATCAAAAAAAAGTGATACCAACCCATCTGGAACTGGGGAATGATTTTTAATCAATTTCTCACTATATTTGAAAACAGGATCCGGGTTTAAACCCGGATCCTGTAAGCTAGGGTTTTCCATTTACACAAAATTATGGATACTCCCTATTTGACGGCTTTCGCTATATTTGTAGAATATACGATGCGGTTCGGCAATTTTTCGAAAGCAAGCTTTCAACAATTGCCCTCACCTTTCGCTATATTTGAATTTTTAAATGCAACAAACTGAACCCATAGTAGTTGTTATAAACTGGGTTTTAGTATTCATATAACCCGGATATATTAATATTATCATCATGCCTTCCAACCACTCTTTTCGTTTATTCGGATTCTGGAAACGATGGATGAACCGGAAAAAGGTCAGGGAACAATACGTTTACTTTATTTCGGGGATGTGTTATAATTGTAAAGTTTTCGATCAATTGCAGCTTCCCGAGGGATATGTAAAAAAGTATATAGAATGGCATATGCCGCGCCAGAATGAATCGTTATCCAGGTATACCCGTAAAATGGCACGTTCTATTGATACCTCCCAATCGTTTATTTTGGTCGGATATTCGTTCGGAGCTGTAATTATCCAGGAAATGAATCGTTTTCTTAAGCCCAGGAAGAATATTATTATTTCGTCATTCAAGAGTAAAAAGGAGATACCGCCCTTGTTCCAGGCAGTTAAAAAGGCCCACCTTGCCAGAAGGATCCCTCTAAGTGTATACAACCGTACTGAATTTATTACCAACGCTTTTAACCGGTTCATATATAGTGCATCTAATGAAGAACTGTCTGAATACATGACCTATACGGACCCGGGTTATATAAAATGGGCCATTGAGAAAATAACTGATTGGACTCCGGGTGTAAAAAGGAATACCCCCCTGTACCATATTCACGGGACAATAGACCAGATATTCCCCTATGAGCGTTTAAGGAACGTTTTTCCTGTTGAGGGAGGAGATCATCTGATGTTATTGAAAAAGGCAGATGTCGTCAGTGCTATTCTAAACTCCATATTGTTGAGGAAAGAAAAAAATGATTCTACCTATTAGTGGTATGCATCATTATTATAATTCTTAACATTTATCTAAGTTAAGTGTGATTCCAAATGAGAGAGTAACCTTCATTCATTTTTCATAGGGTAAATTTAACTTCTCAAGAATACTGTATCAACATTTGCCATACTGATAATGCAGACAAAATTATTTTCATATTATTGATAGTTATTTATGACGGGATCAATTAGATTCCTAATGATCCGGTCTTATCTGTTTTTCTTTGGGTTGTTTCTTCATACGATAAATAACTGGCTGATTTTCCCATATTTCAGTTGCTATGGGGGCCTATGAAATTATTATATCATATCCCTAATTGTAGGTATTTTTTATAAAAAAATATAGCTGAAAATCGGGATTGCCTGAAATGAGCGCTATCTCTACTTTTGCTGCCTCATTATTTCGATTCTGTTTAATGAATAATCAGGTATTTATAATTATCATATGAAAAAATATTTCTTTTTTCTTTTCATTGTCTCTCTTATATATTATCCAATTTCAGCTCAAACTTCTGCACAAGATACCACATTCAAAAAAATCCGTTTGGGTGGTTATGGCGAGATGTTATACCAGTGGATGGATTATGGACCGGACCGCTACAAAGGGGATGGGGCACCCAAAGATAAAAGAGCCTATATATCTATTCCACGGGCCATTTTCGCCATCGATTATAAATTTCGCCATGATATTGTGTTGGGTACTGAGATTGAATTTGAGTACGGAGGTACCGGGGCTGCTATGGAGTTTGAGTATGCTGAAGCAGGAGAATATGAGATGGAAGTAGAAAAAGCAGGAGAAGTGGTCCTGGAACAATTTCATATCACCAAGAGTTTTGGAAGCATATTTAATATCCGCGTGGGACACATGATTGTTCCCGTTGGTTTGACTAATGCGCATCATGAACCTATATTCTTCTTCGGATCTTCCCGTCCTGAAGGTGAAATGACCATGATTCCCTGTACCTGGCACGAAACGGGTATTTCCGTGTTGGGTTCTTTTTCAAAGATCGGTTTGAACTATGAATTGATGGTAGTAAATGGACTCGACCCGAATGGTTTTTCCAAGGCCGAATGGGTAAGGGTAGGCCGGCAGAAGATATTTGAACTGTCAACCATGACAAGTCCCGCTTTTGTCGGTCGGTTGGAATATTCACCTGTAAAGAACCTTCGGATCGGTGCATCGGGATATTATAATAAATCGGCTAAAAATGCCAGCAAGCCTGAAAAAATGACTTCTGTAAAAGGAAAGGTTTCGATCGTAACAGCAGACGCTCAATATGCCAGTAGTAACATAGTTGCCCGTGCTAATTTTATTTACGGGAACCTGACTGACTCAAAACGGATTTCGGAACTTAACCGTACCGTTTCGTCCAAAGCAGGGTTTCCTAGGACCGATGTGGCAAAAAACGCTATGACCTATGCTGCTGAAGCAGGATATAATGTATTGTCTTTTTTCAATACCAAACAAAAGCTGTTTCCCTTTATCCGTTATGAATACTATAATACCATGGAGGATGTGGAGAGCGGAGTAACGAAAGATACCAGGTATAAAAGGGATATCCTTTCTTTTGGGTTGAATTATTATATCCTGCCAAACTTGGTAGTAAAGGCAGATTATGCGATGCGTCAGATCGATAACGGAACCTATAATGATGAAAATACATTTGGTATCAGCGTAGCCTATACCGGATGGTTTATTAAAAAATGATCTTAGTATTTTAAATCCTGTTAACAATCAATTAAATAATAATGAAAAAATTTAGTTTGTATTTTTTTGTTGCTGCTTTGTCCATAGGGATGATCGCATGCGATAATAGTGACGACGATGATGACTTCACTACCGGTTATGGCTATGATATGACCGATATCATCGATGACTATGTGGATAAAACGGTTTTACCTACCTATGAGGATATGAAAAATAAAGCATGGGAATTATATGCGGCAGTGGAGAAGTTAAACACCGAAGGGGGACTTACCGATGCGAATATCCAGGCAGCCTGCGATGCATGGCGTGCTACACGTGTACCCTGGGAGCAAAGCGAAGCGTTCCTGTTTGGTCCTGCTGATAAATTAAATCTGGATCCTTTGCTGGATTCATGGCCTTTGGATCAAACACAAATTGAAACAGTATTAAAAGGTGGTAATTATGATGCCGGATCATTAGGGGAAAATGTGCGTGGATTCCATACAGTGGAGTACCTCCTGTTTAAAGATGGCCAGGCAAGGACAGTACAACAGATAGGTGAATTCGGCCCTGCGGAAGAACATCTGGAATACCTGACAGTGGTTACTGAAACTTTAAGGAACGATTGTATTAAATTATGGTCGGCATGGGCCGGCGAAGAAGCACTTAAAGGAGATGATGCAGAAGCCATGGAGGAAATTGAATTTACTCCGGAATCACCCAGTTATGCCTCTCAGTTTAAAAATGCCGGTAAAGCAGGTAGCCTGCTGCCTTCCAAAGATGTAGCCGTTGATAATATCATCCAGGGATGTGCAGATATCACCGATGAAGTAAGCGCCCAGAAAATAGGCGGCCCTTATGATAAAGCAGTTGCCGGAAACAGGGAGGAAGCTGTTTTGGAAGTTGAATCGTGGTACAGCTGGAACTCTATCACTGACTATATGAACAATATCGAAAGTATCCGTAACTCATACCTGGGTGGCCGTGAAGGAGACCGTGGTGCCAGCTTGTCTGCATTTGTAAAAAGCCGTGATGAGGCATTAAATACTAAAGTACTTGCAGCAATTGAAAAGGCATATAACGCTATAAAAAATATGGATAGTCCTTTCCGGAACAATCTGGATAATGATAAGGTAAAAGCAGCCATTACTGCTAGCAGGGAATTGGAAGAAACAATGGTAGAACTGTTTCAATTGAAAAACTAAAAATATTAAACGATCGATATTCATATTGTTTCTTTTAGGAAACAAGCCAGTCAAATCTCGTAGAGGAATATTCTCTACGAGTTTTGTGCATTATTGAATTTTATTAATTGACGGGCATGATTCATCATAACATATTCAAATTTCTGTTTTTTACCGGTTGCATCATGTTGTTCTCCTGTACTAAAGATCAGGAGATAATCTTAAGGCCAAACGGAACAGTAGCATCCGACAGGGAATTATCAGCAGGCAATGCGACTGTTTTCATTACCGGTACATCGGCTTATGATACGCCTGCCGGATGGGTTACAGGCGATTTACTTAAACGATTTCATATCGGTGACCGTTTATATGACGACAATCGGACCAGTGACCAGAATGATCCGGTTAAGGGAGGGTTAGGACCGTTGTATGTCGGTTATTCCTGCGGGAGTTGTCACAGGAACGCCGGACGGACATATTCCACCATTGATTCTGAAGGGGGATCAGGGAAAAACTTTTCTTCGATACTCATTTATATCACCCGTAAAAACGGAGGGTTTTTCCGTCAGTATGGCCGTGTCCTGCACGATCAGGCTATATATGGAGCGGAAGCTGAAGGAAAACTACATGTGACTTATGAAGAAACGAAACATCAATTCCATGACGGCGAAGAGTATACCTTAAGGAAACCCAGTTACTATATCACTGAATGGTATGCAGACAGTATTTCTCCGGATGACCTGATCATTGATGTCAGGATCCCTCTACGGCATGTCGGCATGGGACAGATCATGTCCCTGGACCTTGATCAATTACAGGAGTTGGAGCGCCGCAGCAATTATCCGGAATATGGAATATCCGGCAAATTAAACAGGATAGAAGACAGGCATGTATCACAGATCGGTGTCGGCGGAAATAAAGCAAACCATTCCGATCTGACAGTGGAGCTGGGTTTTTCCAGTGACCTTGGAGTGACCAATGATCGTTATCCTCTGGAAATAGGTGAAGGGCAATCGCAAATGCTCGGATTTACCCATTATGGAATTCAAATATCGACCCGTGATATGGAAGATGTTGATTTATACATGTATACTCTAGGTGTTCCTGCCAGAAGAAATGTGAATGACCCGACAGTGAAGAGGGGAGAAGAGAACTTTTACCAGGCGAAATGCCATTTGTGTCATACCCCTACCTTGCATACAAGGCAGGATGCCCCGGTTTTGATCAATGGGACAAGGATTCCCTGGTTGTGCCGTCAGACCATCCACCCTTACAGCGATTTTCTTCTGCATGATATGGGTCCGGAAATGGACAGTGAATATAAAGCAGGACTGGCTATGGGGTGTGAATGGAGAACGACTCCTTTGTGGGGCATAGGATTACAGCAGGTGGTGAACGGGCACACGCAGTTTTTACATGACGGGCGGGCACGTAATTTTATTGAAGCCATAATGTGGCATGGCGGTGAAGGTGCTGTTTCCCGTGAATTATTCGCACGTATGTCCAAAGAAGACAGGGATGCTCTGGTAACTTTTTTAATATCCCTGTAACAATAAAAATGGGGTGATCTGAAAAATATAAATAATTAAGCACTCAGTGCTTAACATTAATTGTTTTATATTAATTATAATCATATGAAATTGAAATGTTTATGGTTTTTTTTGTCTTTTTTGCCACTTGGCTTAATGGCCCAGCAAGAAGAAGACGACAAGTATATCGAGAGCGACGTGGTTCCTATGGCAGGGAAAAAAGGTTTTAGCGTGCAGAGCCGTGCAGGCGATTTTTTATTTAAACCTTATACCCTTATTCAGACCTCGGCAAAATTCAATTATTATGATGATGAAGGTATTGAACTGGCCGATCAGGATAATATTGCCAACAGCGGGTTTGAAATACCATACGCCATCATAGGCTTATCCGGTCGGGCATTCAACAAACTGACCTTTAACCTGACGGTCAATGCCGCTAAATCAGGTGCTGCACTTTTGCAGCAGGCTTGGTTTGATGTGAACCTGAAAGATGAACTGAGATTTCGCGTCGGGAAGTTTAAAACTCCTTATAACCAGGCTTATCTGGTTACATTGGGAGAAACTCTTTTCCCCGTACTTCCTACCTCATTGACCACTGCTGTTAACATTCCCCATTCATTAAACTCTGTTCCTCCTGCGTTTGCCACAGGATTTGATCTTGGAGTGATGGTACATGGTATGTGGAAAGGAAAATGGGAATATAACCTTGGTGTCTTTAACGGAACAGGGATCAATGTCAATACTGCGCAGAAAACCATTAGTGACGATCTTGGTATACCATCCCTGTTATATGCAGGCCGGATCGCTTTTATGCCTAAAGGGGCTATGCCTTCTCACCAGGGACGTACAGACGACCTGGAGAATAACCGGATATTGTTTGCCATATCAACATCCTATAATGTAGAAGCAGAATGGGAGAGTTGTGATGATATCCGTGTCGGCTTTGAATTCGCATGGCTGTATCATCGCTGGTATTTTTCAGCTGAGGCTTATTATATGAATATGAAATTCACAAAACTTCAGAAAAGTTCCCATACCTATAATTTTCTGGGGGGATACGTCCAGGGAGGGTATTTCCTGACCAAAAAAATTCAGGCGGCGCTGCGGTATGACTTTTATGACCGGAACTCACTGGAAGAAGATGGGCTTTTGAATATGCCTTCTGTTGGATTGAATTATTATTTATTCGGGTATAACCTTAAATTGCAGGCCATGTATCAGTATGTAGGGCGCTGGGGGCATGCCAACCAATTGCAACGTGACAACGATGACCTTGGGCTGGCGCAACATGCGGCTACGATGATGCTGCAATTCTCATTTTAGAACGAGCACTCAGTACTATTTATCATTCTCTTAAGTCGCATTGATCAAATCGATAAATATGATGTTAAATTATAATAAGTAACCACAATGAATTATTGTCGCATTTTAGAGGTATCATGTTTTTATTTATTCGCTAATCAGGCCAATTTTCAATGAACAATAATCAATTTACAATACTTAAATATTTTTCAACCACTGGAAAAAATATTTTTTCAGGCTTTTATAGTGCTTTGAAAATATCCGTATATTGTATCATTATACTATGTGCTTCCTGTGACAGCGGGGATATTTATCCTGATGAAGTTGTCCATACCGGCATATCAGTAACAGCAACATTTGATCTGGAACATTTGGAGGTTTTTCCCACCAGTTACGAAATACTTTTTGGAACTTTTAATGATGAATCGGATATTCCGATTGTTTCTACCACAGTGACCAAACCGGATGAAGGTACAGTGGTGAATGTTACATTGAGTAGTATCCCGGAAGGTTCTACCTCTATGCGTTTAAGTATAGCCAAGTCGGGGCGGAAAACTTTTTATACATTGTACGAAATGAAACTGGATGTTGTTCCTACAGAAAGTATGGTCATCCCGCAACAGACGGTTGACCTGCTACAGTATGGAAGAATACAGCAACAGGTGTTCGATCAGTGTATTACCTGTCATGGCGGGACAGAATCTGCAGCAGCCGGGCTACGGCTGACGGAAGATAAAAGTTATGAAGACCTGGTCGATGTGGATTCGGAGCGTTCGGTGAAAAAAAGAGTATCTCCTTATTCTATAGGCAATAGCTTTCTGATAGATGTGTTGACAAAAGACCTGAATTTGTCTTATCAGCACAACACCAGTATATCCAGTCTTAAAGACGATGATGTTGTCTTATTGGAAGAATGGATCAGATCCGGTGCTAATAATTAAATAAAGTAATTACTTTGTATCCGGAAATAATAATTTATCCGGATTTGTTATCAATGAAAATATGACATATACCAAAATAGATTGGAACGACCTGTATATCAAGGTTTTTTTAAGTAGTTTTTATGTGCAGGACGGAATAGCTGAGTTCCATGCAACCATGGAGTTAGATGAACCATATGAAAAAGCGGAGGATCAGTTCCGTTTGTTGGAGAAAGGGGTACAGCGTTTAATGGGAATACCCGAACTGAAAGATACTGTATTGGTTTGGAAGCGTTTTTTTGTAAGTGATGCGATCAATCAGTCTCCATTTCTGATGCCGTCTTTCGGGGAAGCTGTTTCTGTTATCCAACAACCTCCCCTGAATTCAGGAAAAGCATCCTTGTTGTTGTATTTTGTAGAAAAAGCACAGGTCAGTCGCATAGAAGACGGGAGTGTTGTTTTACAACGTCCCCATTATAAGCATATTTATCATACCCAATTGCATGAGCGTCATGGGAACGTACAGGAACAGACGGAAAAAATATTCGATACCTATATTGAAAACCTGAAAAATCAATCGTGTACCCTTGAAAGAAATTGCATCCGCACATGGATTTTTGTGCAGGATGTGGATGTGCAGTATGCCGGAATGGTGACTGCCCGTAAAGATTTCTTTGAGAGGGAGGGATTGACGCAACAGACGCATTATATTGCCAGTACAGGAATTGAAGGGCGTTATATCTACCCGGAAGTGCTTATGTTGATGGATACTTACGCTATCGGTAACATTGACCCTGCACAGATCAAATTCCTGCAGGCTCCTACCCATCTGAATCCTACTTATGAATATGGAGTTACTTTCGAACGTGGTACTTCAGTCGATTATGGTGACCGGCGTCATGTATTCATTTCCGGGACAGCCAGCATCGACAATGAAGGGGAAGTGGTCCATCCCATGGATGTTAGGAAACAGACCGAAAGAACCATGGAAAATATACAGGCTTTACTGTCTGAAGCTGAAGTGACCATGCAGCAGATAGCACACATGATTGTTTACCTGCGGGATATTGCCGATTATGCCGTTGTAAAAGATTATATGTACCACTATTATCCTGATATCCCGAAAGTAATGGTATGGGCTCCGGTATGCAGGCCGGGATGGCTGATAGAAGTAGAATGTATGGCTATAAAAGCAATCAGTAGCCCGGAATTAGCTGTCTTTTGATACCTGATCCGGTAGATATCCGGAATGAAATTAATATGGCAGGTCTCCTGTTGTATAAATTTAGATGTATTATATCTGATAATATTCGGATAAGTTACATCCGGTTGGGCCGGAAATAAAAAACTACCGTCGGATTTGTTTTTCAACATCCGACGGTAGTTCGAATAAATTTTTTGATGCCTGTTATTGGGCCGGGGCGATGAACTTCCTCTCGGCAATACGGGCTTTCTTACCAGTCAGGTTCCTGAGGTAGAAGATCCTGGCACGGCGAACTTTACCATATTTGTTCACTTCGATCTTTTCAATAAAAGGAGAAGCAACAGGGAAAATTCTTTCTACACCGATTTCACCAGACATTTTGCGTACGGTAAAAGTGGCGGCATTCCCGTTTCCACCTTTACGTTGTATCACTACACCTCTGTATTGCTGGATACGTTCTTTATTACCTTCTTTGATCTTATAGTGAACGGTAACTGTATCTCCGCTTGCAAATTTCGGAAAATCCTTTGAACCAGCACTTTGCTCTTGAACAAATTTCATCAAATCCATGACTGACAAATATTTTAATCTTTATAATACTCTATATTGGGGGTGCAAAGGTAAAAACATTTTTTGAATAAACACTATAATTTACTGGTTAAAAAAAAAATTATATGAATTGGTGAAAAAACGGTAGGATTGTTACCCTCAATGAAAAAATGTGTACATTTGTATGTATACATAGGA